>CAZISL010000123.1:0-4813 GCA_964541975.1 uncultured Chromatiaceae bacterium
ACGTCTTGATGCCGAGATAGCGGCCGAGATTGTCGAGAAACGTCTCCCGACTGGCGAACGAATCGGTACCGAGTGCGACGCTGATTTTCGTCGGCATGCTCGACGCCTCGAGCAATATGAAAATGATAGTCAAGACGATCAGCAATACGTTCGTGAAGATCTCGCGAACGGCGTTGAGCGTGGTGGCGACCGCGTTCATCGCCCATCCCGGATCGATGACGTCCCGAAGTCCCTCTATCGCATAGTCGTCGTCGAGACGCTCCGCCAGGAACTCGAAGAAACCCTTGACGATCAGGTCGAGTCGGGCCTGATAGGTCGGTAATGCCCGCGTGAACTCCGCCAGCGACGTTCCGACGATCGTCATCAGGATGGTGAGTACCAGCACGATCGTTATCACGATGATCAGGGCGGCGACCGTCGCCGGCACTCGCTTGCTCTGCATCCATAGCATCGGTCGCACCGTCATGAGCCCGATGAAGCTCGCCAGCAGGAACGGCACGAGCAACACCTTCGCGGCCTGCATACCGTAGACGACGATCACAAAGGCCGCCGCGTAGATAATCGCGCTGGTTCGCTTGCCCGCTGTTTCGCCCAATGAATGTTCCGCCAGCAATATTGGTAGCCGGCGACGACAGCGCTCATCGCATTCCGTCGGCGGCCGGTAAAAGCCGATAGATATAGTGTTCGCGTGAGTTTATCTTAGGCCGCAATTGATTGCTGAAATCCCGGCGTCGGTCAGGGCCTCTGCATGGCATGGCCCGGCGCCCTCGTTAATAGCTCCGGAGCGCAACCCGCCATGACTTCACACTATCTCTGGATACTGAGCCAGTTCGGCATCCTGCTCGAAACCGTCGGAGCGATGTATATCGCATTGTCGGCGATCGCGATTCACGAACGCATCGGGCGATTGTTCCTGGACATCTGGGGCATACGCGAGATCCCGAAAATCGTGGGCATGATGCAGAACCAGACCAAGAGCGACATCCGGGGATTCCTGCTACTGGCGGCCGGACTGCTGCTGCAGTTCATCGGCAATTTCACCGCGCTCTAGCAGTCGATTACTTCTGTCTCAGCATGCGCATGCCGTTCAGCGTCACGAGCATCGTGGCACCGACATCGGCGACAACCGCCATCCACAGTGTTGCGATGCCGGGCAATGCGAGCGCCAGGAACGCGAGCTTCAGACCGAGACTGAGCGCGATATTCTGCTTGATAATCCGGCGTGACTTGCGCGCCACACGCAACGCCAGGCCCACGTGCGACAGGTCGTCCTGCATCAGAACGATGTCCGCCGTTTCCATGGCCTGCGCCGTGCCGCCGCCGCCCATGGCGATGCCGATGTCCGCACGCGCCAGCGCCGGCGCATCGTTGATGCCGTCGCCAACCATACCGATCGCGCCGCGTTTTTCGCGAATCTCCTCGATGGCTCTGAGCTTCTCGTCCGGCATCAGGCCTGCGCGCACCTCGTCGATGCCACCGATCTTCGCCGCGACACGTTCCGCCGCCTGCGGATTATCGCCCGTCAACATCACCTTGCTCACGCCGAGTTCGTCGAGCTCTCTGAGCGCATCGCGTGTGATGTCCCGAATCTCGTCCTGCACGCCGATGTAACCGACGACCTTGTCGTCGCGCGCGACGTACATGACGGTCTCGCCATTGCTCTTGCCGGCCTCGGCGTGCGGAGAAACGTCTCTCCAGCCGGCGGCGCCGGAACCGAACATCTCGCCGTTACCGACGGCAATGCGATCGCCGTTGCTCAGCTGGCCGCTAACACCGCGACCCGGATGCGCCGTCACCTCGCTCGCCGGCTGCCAGCGATGGGCGACGGCGCGCTGGCCCGCCGCCGCGACGATCGCGTGTGCGACAGGATGCTCCGATGCGCGTTCGACCGCGGCCGCGGCCGCGACGACTTCGTCGCAGGCCTGGCATTCGACACTCTCATTCGATGGGTGCTCGCAATTGCCGGCGCGAATGCCGGTGACCTGCGGCTTACCGTGCGTCAGCGTGCCGGTCTTGTCGAAAGCAATGACCTGGATATCGGCCGCGCGGTCCAGTTGCGCGCCGCCCTTAACGAGGACGCCCAGGTTCGCGAGCCGCGTCAGGCCGCTGACGACCGTCACCGGGATGCTGATGACGAGCGCGCACGGGCACGCGATGATCAGCAATGTCAGCCCGCGGTACAGCCAACCGCGCGTGCCATCTGCCGTGTCGAGGAAGGGCTGACCGAAGGCCAGCACCGGAATCGCGACGGCGAGCACGGCGAGCACCACGACGGCCGGCGTATACCAGCGCGCGAAACGATCGATGAATCGCTCGGCCGGACTCCGCTGAGCCTGCGCTTGTTCGACGAGTTTCGCGATGCGCGCGATCGTGCCATCCGACGCCAGCCGCGTGACGCGCACTTCGAGGGCCGCCTCGCCGTTGACCGTTCCGGCCATGACTTCGTCGTCCACGGTCTTGAGCACGGGAACGCTCTCGCCCGTAACCGGCGCCTGGTTGACTGACGACGTGCCGGCGATGACTTCGCCGTCGACCGGAATGCGTTGCGCCGGTCGAACCAGAACACGTTCGCCAACCATGACCTGGTCGACGGGCAATACGACCTGGTGGTCGTGGGCTTCTTTCCCATGCTCATGCTTGCCATGGTCATGATCTTGACCGCTGCACTCCGCGTGATCATGATCATCGTGGTCGTGGCCTCGATCGTCGTGTTCGTCGTGGTCATGCCCGTGATCATCCGCATGCGCACGCAGTACGGTCGCCTCCTGCGGCTGCAACGCCATCAGGCTGCGCAGAGAATCGCGAGCGCGCTCGGCGCTGTAAGCCTCGAGCGCCTCACCGAGCATGAACAGCAGGATTACCGTAACGGCTTCGCCCATCTCGCCAATGCCAAGCGCGCCCGCGCAGGCCACGGCCATCAGCAGGTCGATCGTAACGCGGCGTGCGAATATCAGCGCGCGTAAACCTTTCAGGAAGACGGGAGCGCCGGCGATCAGGACCGCGGCCGCGAAGAGCAGCGACAGCGGCTCCATTCCGGACAGGGGTCCGAACCCGGTCAGCGGTTCGAGTCCGCGCAGCGTGATGGCGCCGACGATGACGACGGCCGTGACGATCAGCGCGAGACGCAGCGTCGGCTGCCCCCAGAGAAACTTCACGAAGCCCATGAAACCCCGACGCTCGATGACATCGGTCGCCGTGAACGAATCGTTCGCGGCGATTCGATAGCCGAGTTCCTTCAGCCGCGCTTCGACGTCGTCGACGCTGACGTCGCCGTCGATCTCCATGCTCTCGGTCGTGAAGCTGACGGACACGTCGTTGACGCCGGCCAGCTTGCGCATGCTGTTCTCGATCGTCATCGCGCAACTGCCGCAATCCATTCCGTCGATCTTGACCTGCAGCGGCTCGGCCACTGCGGCATTGGTAACCTGGTTCATCTGTGCACCCCTCACGCGGGTATCCGGTTTGGTATGCAGTGGATGATGACCCTTAAAGCAGGGTTTAAGGTCAAGCCTCGCTTGCTTCGAGTGCCAGGAACAGCTGTGCGAACAGGAACGCGTTGGGGCCGCGGGCGCGGAACACGAGGCCGCCATCGTCGCTGGATACCTCGGGCTCGAGGTGGGCGCCGCAGTCGGCCTCGCCCGCCGCGAGCCGGTTCAGCGCACCTTCCAACGACGCATCGGGGTCGGCGAACAGCACGGAATAGCCGTCGTCGTCGCGCCAGATGTGAATGTGTCGGCCGCGCAGCTCCGCCAGCAGGCTGTCCGATTCGCCGTCCGCGAGCTTGCAACCGAGCCGCTCGATTAGCTTATGTAAAGAAGAAGACCGACCTAGGGCATGATCGTGCCCACACGCCGTCTCCAGCAAGGCGCGATACTGCTCGCCGGCCGATTCGCCGACCGTACGGTCAAGGTGCACCGCTACGTCGTCGAGGAACAGCTCCAGTTCGTGCCGCAACACGAGCATCTCGGTCACGCGGCGTTCGATGTCGAGGAAGCGCTGTTCGGCAATCTCACGGATATCGGCGTTGGCATCGCCGTTTTCGCCGGTCGCGCCCAGGATCAGCTTGATATCGTGCAGCGAGAATCCGTAACGCTGGGCGCTACGAATAAACCGCAATGTTCTCTCGGCGGCCGGGGCGTATAGTCTATAGCCTGATTCGGTCCGACCGGCCGGTTTCAGCAGCGCCTCCTTCTCATAATATCGAAGCAAAGAGGTGGACACGCTGGCCCGCTTGGCCAGTTCACCGATAGTAAGAAGGGGTGCGGCTGTTTCGTCGCCTGTAGACGGACCGGACATACCAGGGTTTTTACCTATGATTCGGGGGTTGACCTTAAACCTTGCTTTAGGCTCTAGGATAACCCAAGTTGGGACGCTGCCGTAAACTACGTAGCCCCATAAAGTATTGAATTAATTAGAAAGACCGGAGCAGTCCTATGCTGGGAGTCGATGAGAGGCTAATCACGCCTGATACGATGAAGTGGGTCAAGATCGGCCTGATCGCGGGCATCGCGACCATACCGACCACGATTTTCCTCTATTACGTTCTCGGTCTGACGATCGATTCCGTCGCGATCGGCGACAACCTCGTCAAGCAGTGGCTCTGGATGCTGACCGGCCTCGTCGTCCTGAAGGCCGGCCTGGCCTGGCTGTTCCGCACCGGCCAGTTCCGTGCATCCAGCGAAGCGAAGCTCAACGTACGCGACCAGATATACAAGAAGGTCGTCGAACTCGGACCCGGCCTGCTCGGCAAGCGCCGCACCGGTGAGATCGCGAACACCGCCACCGAGGGGGTCGAGTACCTGGATTACTACTT
>CAZISL010000124.1:0-11152 GCA_964541975.1 uncultured Chromatiaceae bacterium
TCGTCGTAGAGATTCAGTTCCGGCTTGACGTGGATCAGCTCCATGTTGGCCTGGTAGTAGGCCTCGACCGTGCCCACGTCGCGCCAGTATGCCTGGGCGGCGGTCTCGACGTTCTCGAACGGGTAGGCGAAGATGCGATCCTTGCCGATGGTCTTAGGGATGATGTTGCGGCCGAAGTCGTGGGCCGAATCCGGGTCCGCCGCATCCTCCTCGAGTTGCTTGCGCAGATACTCCGCGTCGAACACGTAGATGCCCATCGACGCCAGCGCCAGCTTGTCGTTACCGGGCATCGGTTCGGGATTCGCCGGCTTTTCCATGAAGCGGATAACCCGGCTCTCATCGTCGATCGTCATGACGCCGAACTCGGTCGCCTCCCTGACCGGCACCTGCACGACGCCGACCGTGACGTCCGCCTCCCGCTGCGCATGGAACGCGACCATCGGGCCGTAGTCCATCTTGTAGACGTGGTCGCCGGCGAGCACGAGGACGAGATCGGGATTGTGTTCCTCGATGATGTCGTAGTTCTGGTAGACGGCGTCGGCCGTGCCCCGGTACCACCATTCGCCGTGTTTCTGTTGCGCCGGGACGATCTCGACGAACTCGCCCAACTCGCCGCGCAGGAAGCCCCAGCCGCGTTGCAGGTGCTGGATCAACGCGTGCGCCTTGTATTGCGTCAGCACGAGGACCTGGCGGATCCCGGAGTTTACGCAGTTGGACAGCGAGAAATCGATGATCCGATACTTGCTGCCGAATGGCGTCGCGGGTTTGGCCCGGTTGCTGGTCAGGTCCGCGAGGCGCTGCCCGCGGCCACCGGCCATGATGACCGCCATGGTCCCGCGTGTCAGTCGACTGACGAATCTGCCGGATTTTTTTCTTTTCATTTATTCGGCGCAGAGTTCAGAATCTGCTCTATTATATACTTCTAGTCTGTTGTTACTACAAGAACAAGAACAATGACGAAGGACAGCTCGAACGCAGCAGCGATCTCTATCGATGCCGATGCCCGGCGGATTCTCGAAGCCCGTTCGCACGATCCGTTCGGTGTGCTCGGCCGGCACCCGTTGGGTGAGGAGTCCGGGAAGGGCCGACAGTGGGCGGTGCGCGCGTTCCTGCCACAAACACAGAGCGTCGAGATCGTCGAAACCGGCGCCAGGCTGGAGCGCGTTCCCGGGACCGACCTGTTCGAGTGGGTCGGCGACGGGTCGCCGTTACCGGAGCGTTACCGCCTGCGACGTGTGACGTCCTGGGGCGACGTGCGCGAGCATTACGACCCGTACTGCTTCACTCCGGTCCTCGACGAGGCGGAACTGGACATATTCCACCGTGGCGAGCATGCGCGCGCGCAACGGTTCCTCGGTGCACACGTGACCGAGGTTGACGGCATCGCCGGGGTCGCGTTCGCGGTTTGGGCGCCGAATGCCGAACGCGTCAGCATCGTTGGCGAATTCAATCGCTGGGACGGCCGCGTTCACCCGATGCGGGTCCGCGGCCGGTTCGGCGTCTGGGAGTTGTTTCTGCCCGGCCTCGGTGCGAATGAGGTCTACAAATACGAGATCCGCAACGCCAATACGGGCAGCATTCACATCAAGGCAGACCCGTTCGCGCAGCAGTATGAGCATCGTCCGTCGAACGCATCGGTCGTCGCGGCGCCGTCAGAGCATATATGGACTGACGACGACTGGATTGCCGCCCGGCAGGCGTCCAACTGGTTGCACGAGCCGATGTCGACCTACGAGATGCATCTCGGTTCCTGGCGCCGTCACGAAGACGGGCGCTGGATGAGTTTCTCCGAGGTCGCCGACTCGCTCGTCCGGCACGTCACCGAGTGCGGGTTTACGCACGTCGAGTTCATGCCGATCACCGAGCATCCGCTCGACGAGTCGTGGGGCTACCAGACGACGGGCTACTTTGCCCCGACGGCCCGCTACGGCACGGCCGGCGAACTAAAGGCCCTGATTAACAAGCTGCACGACCACGGCATCGGCGTCATCCTGGACTGGGTGCCCGGCCACTTCCCGCGCGATGAGCACGGCCTGGCACGTTTCGACGGCAGCGCTTTGTTCGAGTACGCCGACACGCGCAAGGGTGAGCATGCCGATTGGGGCACGCTGATCTTCAATTACGACCGGCACGAGGTGCGGAGTTTCCTGTTCTCGAGCGCCGTGTTCTGGCTCGAGGAATTCCACTTCGACGGGCTGCGCGTCGATGCGGTCGCGTCGATGATCTACCTCGACTATTCCCGCAAGGACGGCGAATGGTCGCCGAACGTTCACGGCGGCAACGAGAACCTCGAGGCGATCTCGTTCCTGCAGCGCATGAACGAGATCACGCACAACGAGGTACCGGGGTCGGTCACGATCGCCGAAGAGTCGACCGCGTATCCAGGCGTCAGCCGGCCGGTGTTCACGGGCGGCCTCGGCTTCAGCCTGAAGTGGAACATGGGCTGGATGCATGACACGCTGGATTATTTCAGCAAGGATCCGGTGCATCGACGCTACCACCACGACCTCGTGACCTTCGGGCCGGTGTACGCGTTCTCCGAGAATTTCGTCCTGCCGTTCTCGCATGACGAAGTCGTGCACGGCAAGGGTTCAGTACTGGGACGCATGCCCGGCGACGAGTGGCAGCGCTTTGCCAATCTGCGCCTCGTCTATACGTTCCAGTGGACGTTCCCGGGCAAGAAGCTCGTGTTCATGGGTTGCGAGTTCGGGCAGTCGTGGGAGTGGGATCACAGCGGCGCGTTGCCATGGCACCTGCTCGACTACCCGGTGCATGCCGGGATCCAGCGCCTGATCAGCGATCTGAACGAGTTGTATCGCCGCGAGCCGGCGCTGCATCTGTTCGACTTCGAGGGCCGCGGGTTTGACTGGCTGCAGTGGGAGGATTCCGAGAACTCGGTGTTGAGTTTCGCGCGTCATGGCGAAATCGAGGAGGTACTGATTGTGCTGAACCTGACGCCGGTGCCGCGCGACGGGTATCGCCTCGGCGTCAACCGCCCGGGTGTCTATCGCGAGATCTTTAACTCGGACTCCGAGCACTACGGCGGCAGCAACGTCGGTAACCCGCTGCCGTTGCCGAGCGAACCCGTCGCCGCGATGAATCGCGAGCACTCGATCGAGGTGACACTGCCGCCGCTCGGCGGCATCGTGCTGCAGTGGAAGAGTTCTTGAGTTAAGCCGACTCGAGAACCACGACGCTGCGTTCCAGCACCCTGAAGTATTCGTCTTCCACCGCTTGCTGATCCGCGGGCCTGACGATGTCGGCGGGCGACGCTGCCGCGGTGTCGACCGCGACTCGCCATTGGGTCCCTGACGGTTCCGGCAGCAGATGCTGCAGCGGTTCGCCACTCATGTTCATGATGACGTGGAGCGCCGGTTCGTCGGCATCGATGCCGACGAGCGTAAATGCCAGCGAGCGCCCGTCGTGATTCCCCCAGTCAGGCGCGGCGAGGTTCGCGCCATACCATTTGATATCGGGCACGCTCGATCCTTCGTTGTCCTTGCCGGTCAGGAATCGGCTGCGGCGCAATGCGGGATGACGTTTGCGCAACGCTATCATCTCCCGGACGAAGCGCACCGCGTCGGCATTCTCATCCACGAGTGACCAGTCGATCCAGCTCAGCTCGTTGTCCTGACACCATGCGTTGTTGTTGCCGTTCTGCGTACGCAGCATCTCGTCACCAGCCAGCATCATCGGCACACCCTGGCTCAGCAGCAGGATCGCCAGGCAATTGCGTACCTGGCGCCGGCGGAGCGCGTTGATTGCAGGATCGTCGGTCGGTCCCTCGACTCCGCAGTTCCATGCCCAGTTCGCGTCGGTGCCATCGCGGTTCTGTTCACCGTTCGCTTCGTTGCGTTTGTGCTGATAGCTGACGAGATCGAGCATCGTGAAGCCATCGTGACAAGTCACGAAGTTGATGCTGTTGATCGGCAGGCCACCATCGTCCGCGAACAGGTCGCCGCTTCCCGCCAGGCGTGACGCGATACGCCCGATCAGGCCCGGTTCGCCGGCGACGAAACGGCGGACGGTGTCGCGGTAGTCGCCATTCCATTCCGCCCACCGGAAGCCGGGGAAGTTGCCGAGCTGGTGCGCGCCGGCGGCGTCCCATGCTTCCGCGATCAGGTGAGTGTCGGCCAGCGTCGGCGAGAATTCGATGTTCCACAACACGGGCGCGTGATGCAGCGGCACGCCATCCTCTCCTCGTGCGAGCGCGCTGGCGAGATCGAAGCGAAAACCGTCGACATGCATTTCGCGTACCCAGTAGTCCACGCACTGTTGCAGCATCTGGGAGACGAGCGGGTGATTCGCGTTGATCGTATTGCCGCAACCCGTGTAGTCGCGGTACGTGTGCCGGTCATCATTGTCCAGGTGATAGTAGACTTCGTTAGCCAGGCCTTTGAAGCTGAATACCGGCCCGCCGACACCGCCTTCGGCCGTGTGGTTGAAGACAACGTCGAGGATCACGCCGATGTCGGCGCGGTGCAGAGCCTTGACGAGATCGCGGAACTCCGTGCGCACGTCATCACCGGCCGCATACGCCGGGTGCAGCGCAAAGAACCCGATCGGGCTGTAGCCCCAGTAGTTGGAAAGTCCGAGGCTCGCGGTATCGGCAGGAACATCCTGTGAGTCGAACGCCATGATCGGCAGCAGCTCCACGTCGGTGACGCCGAGCGACTGCAGGTAGGGAATCTTGTCGATCAGCCCACTAAACGTTCCCGCTGCGTCGACGCCGGAAGACGGGTGACGCGTGAATCCGCCGACGTGCAGCTCGTAGATGACACTGTCCTGCAAGGCGTGCTTGACCGGCTCGTCATTCTCCCAGTCATAAGCGTCTGCTTCGACGACGGCCCGAAACGCATCGCTCGTTTCGGGGTCGTCGAGCACGGCTTGTCGATCCCAGTGTGTCGTCGAGACGAGCCGCGCCCATGGATCGAGCAGCTGATGGCGCTTGTCGATGCGGAATCCGTTGACGGCGTCGCCGGACGGTCCGTCCATGCGCCACGTATATTGCAGGCCCGCCTTCGCCCCAACGACGAATACGTGCCAGAAGAAGAAAGTTCTGTGCGTGTCCGGATCGAGCTCGATCGTCTGCGTCGGCTGCAGGTCGTCGTCGCTGTCGAACAGCAGCAGGGTCGCCGCCGTTGCATGACGACTGAAGATCGAGAAATTGACGCCTTCCGCGGTGACCGTCGCGCCGGGCGGGTGACCCCGCCCGGCGTCGATGCGGAAACGGCTTACAACCAATGCATCAGGCCCATGTCGTACGGGTGGGACAGGTGCGGATGCTGCGGTACTGCCCTGATCTCGTAGGTCAGAGCGCCGCACCACGGGCTATCACAATCCAGCTCATAGCGATAAGTGTACTCGCCAACGGCATCCGCGATCGGGTTCAGCGGAATGACCGAAATGACATCATCACCGACATACCGGACACCATCTTCCGCTCGTGGGTCCTGCGCATAGCGTGGCACGGGGACGGTGAGTTCCGAACATGTGACTCTGCGGAGTACGCATTCGACGCGGACGTCTTCCGGACCCAGCCCGGACGTGGTCACGTCGATCGCCAGCTTGAGTCTGTCGTCGTGTTCAATATTCGCCCTCGTATCCGTAACGAGCTGCAGTTTTACGCTCGGCCACGCCGCGCGCGCCCTGGCCTTCCATTCGGCGAGTTCCTTTGCCGGCTGAAAGTTGTTCTGCGCCATGGTTCTGCCGCGACGCGCGGCGGGCCCATAAAAACCGACGGTGTAGTCCTGCAGCACTCGGTTGAAATTGAAGTGCGGCAGGACCGTTGCCATCGAGCGTTTACAGACGTCGACCCAGCCCGGCGACAAGCCGGTCCGCTTGTCGCGGTTGTAATAGAGCGGTATCACATTGTCCTGCAGGATCTCGTAGAGCGTTCGCGCATCGTGCTGGTCGCGTTCTTCCGTGTTGCCGCTGTTGGCGGACGGGGGAATCGCCCAGCCGTTCTTCCCGTCATAAGCTTCGCCCCACCATCCGTCCAGCACGCTCAGGTTGACGGTGCCGTTGATTGCAGCCTTCATGCCCGACGTGCCGCTGGCTTCGAGCGGGTACGTCGGCGTGTTGAGCCAGATGTCGACACCGGCTGTCAGCAATCGGCCGAGACCCATGTCGTAGCCTTCAACGAGCAGGATCTTGCCGACCAGGCCCGGCATGCCGGCGAAGTGATGAATCTCCTTCAGCATCGCCTTGCCGGGCTCGTCGGCCGGATGCGCTTTGCCCGCGAAGATGAACACGACGGGTCGGTCTTCCCTGTCGATGATTTCGCGCAGCCAGTCGAGGTTCTTGAACAGCAGAGTCGCACGTTTGTAAGTCGCGAAGCGTCGCGCAAAGCCGATCGTCAGTACGTCCGGATTCTCCGGATCGATGTATTTGAGCATTCGCTGGCCATGCGATTCGCTGACCCGGTTGCGCGCGAACTGACGCTGCAGGCGCTCGCGCAATGCCATCAGCATGTCGCTCTTGACGCGCTGGTTGACGTACCAGAATCGACCCGGCGCAATGTCGCGGATGTTCTGCATCAGCGACCGGTCGTTCAGCTGAAAACGCCATGCGGGGCCGAGGAATTCTTCGAGCAGGTTGCCGTATTCCTCGCGCATGAACGTCGGCACGTGGACGCCGTTCGTCACGTACCCGATCGGGTTCTCTTCGGGCGGCACGTCCGGCCACACGTCGCTGCAAATCTCCGACGAAACCGCCGCATGAATTCGACTGACGCCGTTGATGGCACGTGCGCCGGCAATCGCGAGGCGCGTCATGTCGAATGTGCCGTCGCGGTCGCTGCGGCCGAGGTCGAATACCGTCTCGTCATCGACGCCCAGCGTCTTGATGAACGGGTGCATGAAACTGAGCATCAGGTCGTGCGCGAAGAAGTCGTGACCTGCCGCGACCGGCGTATGTGTCGTGAATACGGTTTGCGCGGCGACGGCCTCGATGGCGGCCGGGAAGCTGAGGTCCTGATCGATAAGTTCGCGCGCGCGTTCCAGTACCTGGAAGGCCGAATGACCTTCGTTGACGTGCCAGACGGCCGGTTTCATGCCGGCCGCGCGGAGCGCCCGCACACCGCCGACACCGAGGATGATCTCCTGTTGCAGGCGCATCTCGTCGCCGCCACCGTAAAGGTTCCTCGTGATCTCCCGGTCTTTCGCGTCGTTCTCGGGAATGCCGGTGTCCAGCAGCAGTACCGCGACACGCCCGACCTGCGCGCCCCATATCTTGATCGCGACCTTGCGTCCCGGGAATTCGCAATAGACATGAATGTCGTTGCCGTTCTCGTCCTGCAGTGGCGTGACGGGCGTGTTGTCCGCCTCGATATGCGGGTATTCGGCAATCTGGTTGCCGTGCCCGTCGATCAGCTGGCGAAAGTAGCCGCGCCGATATAACAGCCCGATCGCGACGAACGGCAGGCGCATGTCGCTCGCGGTCTTGCAGTGATCACCGGCCAGGATGCCGAGACCACCGGAGTAATTCGGGAAGCTCTCGTGGTAACCGTACTCCGCGCAGAAATAGGCGATCAGGTCGTCGTCCTGTAGCTCGTTCGGATAGTTGGCCAGGCGTTGCTCGTGATACGAATCGAACTCGACGAGGACGCGGCGATAAGCGCCGAGAAACGTCTCGTTCGTTGCCGCGGTCTCGAGGATGCCCTGATCGATGCAGCGGAGGAATACTTTGGGGTTGCGCGCGGTCTTCCACCACAGTTCGCGGTCCAGCATGTTGAACAGTCGCCGCGTCGGACGATGCCAGCTGAACCAGAAGTTGGAGCCGAGTTCCTCGAGTCGGGCAATCTTCTCGGGAAGCTGGGGGAGAACCTGGAGTGGGAATGTTTGCCCGGACATATTTTCTTTCTGCCTGCGTCTTTCGGGCCACACCACGTGCCCCGGCTGGCGCCGATTATGCTATGGGCTATCCGGGCGGGCAATCAGCGATCTTGCCGCTGACCCTTCTGGCTTATGAGATAGTAGTATTCGCAGGCCTTGGGCCCGGCTAATGGGTGCTTCGCGGCACGAAGTCATCGAAACTCTGCAAGGGGGGCAGCATGAGTAAGCGGATGGGTAAGCCGGTCGATCGACGGCGAGCGATTCAGATGCTCGGATCGGCCGGAGCTCTGGCCACTCTCCCGGTTTCACTGACGTCCTGTTCACGTCCGGGACCCGATGCGCAAGTGATCGTGATCGGGGCCGGCCTGGCCGGTCTGAACGCGGCTTTCCTGCTGGAGCAGCAGGGCGTCGACGTCCTGGTCCTCGAAGGCAGCGATCGAATCGGCGGGCGCGTCCACACGCACCGCGACGGATCGGGTTACGTCGACACCGGCGGCAGCGAACTCAGCGTCAAGTCTTACGCGCGCATCATGGACATGGTCCAGCGCCTGGAGATCCCGATGCTGCCGTGGGCCGGCGCGGGGATTCAGTTCGCGTATCACGTAAACGGTCAGACCATTAACGCGCCCGACTGGGCAACCTCGGACGCGAACAGGCTGGTCGGGCCCGCCCGCAATGCGCCGCCTCTGTTTCTGAGCGGCATGCTGCTGCCGCGACCTTCGCCGCTGTCGCATACCGGTGAGTGGCTCGAGGCGACGGCGGCCGAGTACGACATCCCGTTCGGCGAGTTTCTGCGCGGCCAGGGCGCGGATCCGGAGATGCTGAGGCTGATCGCTTCCAACCTGGAAGCCGACGGCCTCGACGACGTGTCGCTGCTGTGGCGTTTGCGTGCACAGAAATTCAACGAGAGTTCGGGCGGTCTGGATGACCTGCGTAATCTCGACGGCGGCATGGGGCTAGTGACCGATGGAATGGCTGGCCTGCTGAAACGCGAAGTGCAGATAGACACCCGGGTCGTTGCGATCGGCAGCGACGATGATGGCGCGCAGATCAAGGACAACTCCGGCAAGACGTGGAAATCGAAGTTCGTCATATGCACGATCCCGCTGCCGTTGCTGCGCGGTGTGGAGCTTAGTCCGGTCCTGTCGGGCAAGCAGGCGGCCGCGGTGGCGAAGACGCCGTATGGCAATCACACGGACGTCTTCCTGAAAATCAGGGAACCGTTCTGGGAAGCGGATGGATTGCCGTCGTCGCTGTGGACCGATACGTCCCTGGGCACAGTGTTGCACATGACCCGGGGAGAAATCGGCCACCTGTGGATCGCGATCAATGGCCCCGCGAATACCCGCTGGCGCGCCATGAGTGACGGACAGGTCGCGCAGGGCGTCATGGCCGAACTCGCACGAATCAGGCCGAGCACGGTCGGCCGCGTCGAACCCTGGATCGTCAAGAACTGGAGCGCCAACCCGTGGACGCGCGGACACCTGGCAAATATGGGGCCCGGCCACATCACCGAATTCGGCGGCGCGTTGGAGAAGCCGCACGGACGCGTGCACTTCGCCGGCGAGCATACCTCGCAGATGGCGCTCGGGATGGAGGGCGCGATGGAATCGGGCGAGCGTGCGGCCGTTGACGTCCTGCTGCAGATCTAGCTGTTGCGGATAAAACAAATACGACCGAAATCTTGTTGACAGAACTGATGTTTTTAAGGATTGTTGGGCGTCTTGGGGATTGCCATGTGTTGTGGTCAAGCAACAACGCCTTCGGCGCGCGGCATCTATCGGTGGAGTGATCAGGAGGAAGACCATGATCGAATCGCATCAGGCGGCGCCACGCTGTCTTGATTTGGGGCTTATCAAACTGGCAGCGACGGGGTTATTGATGACCTGTATCGCGACCACCGGCTGGGCACAGGACCCGGATTTCGAAGAGATGGTCGTCTCGGTGCGCAAGCGCGACGAGAACCTGCAGAAGGTTCCGGTCTCCGTCGGCGTGCTCAGCGAAGAAGAGTTGAAGAAACTCAACATCGCCAACCTCGAATCGGTGAGTAAGTGGGACACCAGTGTCACCTTCGACCAGGGCTTCGCTTCCCAGGACACTCGCATCACCATTCGCGGTCTGCATCCGACGCGTGGCAGACAGAACGTCGCCGTGCTCGTCGACGGCATCGACGTGACCGGTCTGGCCGTGCAGACGAACGGCGGTTCGCTGCTGATGAATCCGCGACTGTTCGACATGGAGCGTGTCGAAATCGTCAAGGGTCCGCAGAACGCGCTGTATGGTCGCGCCGCGTTCAATGGTGCGATCAACTACGTGACGAAGAAGCCGAGCGATGAATTCGACGGCAACATCTATGCAGACGTCGGCAACAACTCGCGCTACGACCTCCGCGGCGCCTTCTCCGGCCCGATCATCGGGGATGCGCTCCTCGCTGGCGTCGCCCTCGCGGCCTGGAACGACGACGGGTTCTACAGCAACTCGGTCACCGGCGGCGGCGTCGGCGGCACCCAGGGTTTCGGCGCGGCGGGCGCGTTGACCTGGAACGTGACGGAAAACTTCGCGGCGGACCTGCGACTCGAATTCACGGAGGACGAATTCGATCAGGCGCCGTACACGAGCATCATCCCGACCGTGCCGGCGCCGATTCCCGCGTCTGCAATCGCCGGCAACGTCATCGCCCCGTCGGTTACCACGATCGACGCCGTGCGCGGCGTACTTCCGGACGCCGACACACTGCAGGTCACCCTGTCGGAAGACCCGCGGACGGGCCGGGACTACCCGGGCGTCGACCGCGAGATCTTCCGCACCGCGCTGACGCTGGACTGGGAGTTCAGTGCGGTGACACTCGTGTCGCTGACCGGTTATACCGACAGCACGGTCAGCAGCTTCGAAGACGCGCGCCGCGAAGGCAGCATTTACGCAACCGGCAAGACAACCGGCGGCGAGTTCCTGGCCGACGACGAGACCAATCAGTTCAGCCAGGAGCTGCGCCTGCAGTCGAATGGCAACGAGCGGTTCGACTGGGTCGTCGGTGCCTTGTACTGGGACGAAAGCGTCGACTTCACCGACGGCGGCGTCAATTGCGTCGGCAATTTCATCCCGTTCTCGCCGTTTCCACCGCCGGGTGGCCCCGTTCCCGGCGTCAACTGCGGCGATCCGCTGGCGGCGATCTCCGGAACGGGCCGCTTTCCATATCTCTGGACGCGCGACCAGGAACACTGGTCGGTCTATGGTTTGATCGACTGGGAGTTCATCGACAGCTGGTCGATCATCCTCGAGGGGCGTTACTCGGATGAGAAGAGCACGGTCAGCGGCCC
>CAZISL010000125.1:0-10940 GCA_964541975.1 uncultured Chromatiaceae bacterium
GCGGCCTGGATCGCGAGTTCGTCCGGGTTCGA
This sequence comes from uncultured Chromatiaceae bacterium, assembly GCA_964541975.1. Classification (GTDB taxonomy): domain Bacteria; phylum Pseudomonadota; class Gammaproteobacteria; order Steroidobacterales; genus SMWD01. The sequence continues at coordinate 33 of CAZISL010000125.1, forward strand.
CTGCGGCGGGATGAGCTGTCCCGCGAAGATGACCGATTGATCAGCACCCGGCCTGTCGAGCACGTACACGATGCCTGCGTCGAGTGCCGGCGTCTGCACGTCGAGATTCTTTTGTGGAAACTCGCCGGGCTGCCAGTTGCCGAGCAGATCTTCGAGCTTCGCTGTCAGTTCGTCCTGATCGATGTCGCCGACGACGATCAGCGTTGCGTTGTTCGGCCGGAACCATGTGTCGTGGAACGCGACCACGTCATCGCGCGAGATGGCCTGCACAGATTCCGGTGTGCCGCTGCCGGTCAGCGGCTGACCATAGGGATGGTCCGGCCCGTACATCAGCCGCGGCAGGATGCGCAGCGCCATCGACATCGGTCTGGTCTGTTCCTGTTGAATGCGAACCAATGCGATGCGCCGCAGCCTTTCCAGTTCGTTTTCCGGGAACACCGGGTTCAGGACGACATCGGCGAAGATCTCGAGTGACTCGTCGAGGCGCGAACGCAGCGCGGACAATTGAACGTAGGACGCGTCGAGATTCGACCCGGTTCCGAGGTTCGCGCCCTGCATCGCGAGTGCGTCGGCAATCTCAAGCGAAGTGCGTTTGCGCGTGCCCTCGTCCAGCATCGACATCGCCAGGCTGGCCGTGCCGATCTCGGCGAACTGATCCGATGCATACCCGGCGTCCAGCACCAGCGACAGATCGACGACCGGCACGCCCGGGCGCTCTGCCAGCAGGACTTCCATGCCGTTGCTCAGTCGCGATCGCGAGAAGTCCGGGAACCCGACGTCGGGGAACTCGGCCGGTTCCGGCACGCTGCTCCGGTCGGCGCCGTCGGGCCGCGCAGTCAGCGACGGAAACGGCTGGACCTCGATGACGAAAGCGTTCGAGCCGAGCCACTTCTCGGCAGCGCGCCGCACGTCTTCAGCCGTTGCCGACTCGATCGTTGCGAGCGTTTCGAGGTAGCGGTCGGGCGAGCCGCCATACACCATGTTGCGCGCCAGCACCCCGGCTTTGCCGCCCGTACCGCCGACGCGTTCGATGCCGCGGACGAAACTGGCGCGTTGCCCGATCTTCGCGCGCTCCAGCTCCTTCTTCGTCGGACCCTTGGCGGCAAAGCGATCGAGCTCCTCGCGGATCGTTGTCTCGACCTCGCCAAGGTCTGTGCCTGGCTGCGCCGATGCGATCAGGTAGGAAATCCCGGAGATCTCCAGTGCCAGCGGCGCGACCGCCACGTCCGTTGCGGACTGGTCCGTATAGACGAGCCGCTCGTACAGCCGCGAATTCTTGCCCGTCGACAGGATGCTGGCGGCGAGTGAAAGATGGCTGGCTTCCGCCGTGCCCCAGCGCGGTCCCGTCCAGGCCATGTAGACGCGTGACTGCGGCACCCGGTCCTGGATGACCTGCCGCCGTTCGGATGTGTGATTCGGGATCCACTCGCGCGGCTTCGACAGCGGCGGGCCCGGCGCGATATCGCCGAAGTAGTACTCGACCTTCTCACGCACCTCGGCTGTATTCACGTCACCGGCGATCGCGATCACCGCATTGTTCGGCCCGTAGTAGGTCTCGAACCAGTCGCGCACGTCGTCGAGCGTCGCGGCATTGAGGTCCTCCATCGAGCCGATGGTCTCCCACGAATACGGGTGTTCCGGCGGGAACAGCCGCTTCAGCATGATCTCCCAGACCTTTCCATATGGCTGGTTATTCGACTGGCGTTTCTCGTTCTGCACAACGCCGCGTTGCTCGTCGAGTTTGTCCTGCGTGATCGCGCCAACGAAGTGACCCATGCGATCCGATTCGAGCCACAGGGTCGTGTCGAGGGCGTTTATTGGCATGTTCTCAAAATAGTTGGTGCGGTCGAACCAGGTCGTCGCGTTCAGTGACGTCGCGCCGAGCTTCTCGAGGAAGGCCAGGTACTCGTCGTCGTAGTTCTCCGATCCTTGGAACATCAGGTGTTCGAACAGGTGCGCGAAGCCCGTGCGTCCCGGCACCTCATTCTTGGAACCGACGTGATACCAGACATTGACCGCCACGATCGGGGCCTTGCGGTCTTCGTGGACGATCAGCGTCAGGCCGTTGTCGAGAACGAACTTTTCATAGGTGATCTCGAGGTCGCTTTCATCCGCGGCCACGGCGGGCAGGCCGATGAGCATTAACAAGAGTACGAGCATTCGGGCGGGCGGAAACTTGGACGGGTGCATGCAGGGTGACCTCCTTGAACGGGCGAGTATACTTGGCGTGCCCGCGGACGAGTATCGCCGGGCCACAGAAAGAAATTGAATCAATATGTCGGACTGCCATGCTCCGGCGCTGGCCCGCAACCAGGTCGAACTTATGAAAGCTCTCGTTATCAAGGATGCGCGAATCGTTAACGAGGGTCGCAGCACGGAAGGCGACGTGTTGATCAGTGGGGGTCGCATCGAGCAGATTGGCCCCGGCCTGACCGTGCCCGAGGGCGCCGACGTGCTGGATGCGGGGGGCAAGCTGCTGCTCCCCGGTTTCATCGACGACCAGGTGCATTTCCGCGAGCCCGGTCTGACGCGCAAGGGCGATATCTATACGGAGTCTACGGCGGCGGTCGCCGGTGGCATCACGAGCTACATGGAGATGCCCAACGTCAGTCCGCCGACGACGGATCGTGCGGCGATCGCCGACAAATATGCACGCGCGTCCGGGCGTTCGCGCGCCAACTTCGCGTTCTATTTCGGCGCGACGAACGACAACATCGACGAGATTCGCGCGCTGCAGCCCGGCGATGCCTGCGGAATCAAATGCTTCATGGGCGCGTCGACCGGCAATTTGCTGGTCGATGACGAGCAGGCGCTCGAAAAACTGTTCGCCGATGCGCCGCTGCTGATCGCGACACATTGCGAAGACTCGCCGATGATCACGGCCAACGAACAGGCCGCCCGGGAGAAGTACGGCGATGACGTGCCGATATCCGAGCATCCGGCCATCCGGTCGGCAGAGGCCTGCCACAAATCATCCGCGTACGCGGTCGACCTGGCGCGCCGCAACGATGCCCGTCTGCACGTCCTGCACCTGACGACCGCGCGCGAAATGGAGCTCTTCGAGCCCGGGCCCGTGTCTGGCAAAAAGATCACTGCCGAAGTCTGCGTTCATCACCTGTTCTTCGACGATTCCGACTACGCCGAGCTCGGTGCGCGCATCAAGTGTAATCCCGCGGTCAAGACCGCCGCAGATCGCGACGCTTTGCTGGCTGCGGTTCGTGACGACCGAATCGACGTGATCGCCACGGATCACGCACCGCATCTGGCGGAGGAGAAGGCGAACCCGTATTTCTCGGCGCCCGCTGGGCTACCGCTGGTGCAGCATGCATTGCTGAGCCTGTTCGAGCACTATCACGAGCAGCGCCTGTCGCTGGAGACGATCGTCAACAAGACGAGCCACGCGGTTGCGGAACTGTTCGGCGTCGCCGAGCGTGGCTATATCCGGGAGGGATACTGGGCGGATCTCGTCCTCGTGGATCCCGAAGGCGGGACGGAAGTGACGCCGCGGAGCATCCTTTACAAGTGCGGCTGGTCGCCGTTCGAGGGTTATCGCTTTCGCGCGTCGATCGCCGCAACGCTCGTGAACGGCGTCGTCGCCTGGCAGGACGGCCATCTGACCGGCGCAATTGAGGGGCAGCGGCTCGAATGTGCCGGGCGCTGAGCGCCTCGCTAAACATAATCGCTGGCGTCCCGGCGTTCTTTCAGGTCGCAGTCGGACGCCGCGGGTCGAAATTGGGCGCCGGGGAGCACCGGGTCGGCGCAAAGCGATGAAATCGTGGGAAAACCCCAATCTCACGCCTTTTTTTTTAGGCGATTCCGCTTCATACTCGACCGCAAGCATTAGAATTTCCAAGTCATTCATGACGCTTTCCAGACCAGCAGACAGATGAAGCCTACGGATACCACCAATCCGGACTACTACCACAAAGTTGTCGATTGCCAGAAGGGGTGTCCCGCGCATACGGACGTTCCCGGCTACATTCGACTGATCGCGCAGGGGCGGTTTTCCGACGCATACATGATGAACCGGCGGACCAACGTGTTCCCCGGTATCCTCGGCCGTGTCTGCGACCGGCCCTGCGAACCGGCGTGTCGACGTGGTCGCGTCGAGGAAAAACCGGTCGCGATCTGTCGTCTGAAGCGAGTCGCCGCCGATCTGCGCGACGACATCACTGACCGTTTGCCACAGGCGCCGGAGCAGAAGAACGGCAAGCGCGTTGCCTGCGTCGGCGCGGGCTGCGCTTCGCTCGCTGTCGCGAACGATTTGATGCCGCTCGGCTACGAAGTCGTGATCTACGAGGCCCAGGACATCCCGGGCGGGCTAATGCGCACCAACATTCCGGCTTTCCGGCTGCCCGCCGAGGTGCTGGACGAAGAGATCGCGATGATCGTCGATATGGGCGTGGATCTGCGCCTCGGAACGCCGGTCGAGAGCATGGCGTCGCTGCTCGACGAGGGCTATGACGCGATCTTCGTCGGTAGCGGTGCGCCGAAAGGAAAGAACCTGGAGATTCCCGGCCGCTACGACGATCCGGAGCATATTCACATTGGCATCGACTGGCTCGAGTCGATCGCATTCGAGCATACCGACAGCGTCGGCGAGAACGTCCTGATCATCGGGGTCGGCAATACCGCGATGGATTGTTGCCGCAGCTCGCTGCGCCTCGGCGCGAATAGCGTCAAGGTCATGGCGCGTAAGCCACGTGACTTCTTCAAGGCATCCGACTGGGAACTCGAGGATGCCGAGGAAGAGAACGTCGACATCATCGTCAACCATTCGCCGAAAGCATTCGTCATCGAGGACGGCAAGCTGGTCGGCATGACGTTCGAGCTGATGGAGTACGAGATTGACGATAATGGCCGTATCCTCGAGCAGCGTGTGACCGGCGAGACGACGATTCCCTGCGACGATGTCGTGCTGGCGATCGGTCAGGACAATGCTTTCCCATGGATCGAGCGCGATCTCGACATCGAGTTCGACAAGTGGGACGTGCCGGTCGTCGATGCGACGACGTTCCAGTCCGGCCGCGAAGGCGTGTTCTTCGGCGGCGACGCCGCGTTCGGCCCGAAGAACATCATCTGGGCCGTGGAGCACGGTCATCAGGCCGCGATTTCGATCCACAAACATTGCCAGGGTCAGGACATCACCGACCGTCTCAAAGACGGCATGCATTTGTCCAGCACGAAGATGGGTATCCATGAGTGGGCATTCAGCAACGACTACGACGGGTCGGAACGCGAGATCGTGCCGCACATGAGCCTCAAGGAGCGCTTCAAGAACCTGGATCTGGAAGTCGAGCTCGGTTTCAGTGTTGATCAGGCAGTCGAAGAAGTGGAACGCTGCCTCAATTGCGACATCCAGACCGTATTCACCTCGAAACTGTGTATCGAATGCGATGCCTGCGTCGATATTTGCCCGGTCAATTGCCTGACGATGACCCATAACGGTGAGGAAGCTGACCTGCGGTCTCGACTGAATGCGCCTGCGCTTAATCTGGAGCAGGACCTGATGGTGTCCGAGGATCTGCCGCAAACCGGTCGCGTCATGGTCAAGGACGAGGATCTCTGCGTGCACTGCGGACTCTGCGCCGAGCGCTGCCCGACGGCCGCCTGGGACATGCAGAAGTTTACACTCGCTGTTCCGTATGCGAAGGACGAGACTCCGCCCGACCCGGTGGGGATCGCCAGGCAGTGGGGCACCTGAGGCCACTAACAAGAACAACAGTGATATACCCTGATTTCGACGGCCTGCCTCGCGCCCGCCGTCTTCCAGATTTCTGAATAACCGGTAACCAAATACAACCTGGTATGAGCACGGGACCAACAGACAACGACTTTACTATTCGAATCGCGAACGTGAACGGTACGGGATCGGCAAGCGCCAATGCGCTGCTGATGAAGTCCTTCTTTCGAATGGGCATTCCGGTGGTCGGCAAGAATTACTTCCCGTCCAATATCCAGGGGCTGCCGACCTGGTACGAGATTCGGGTGACCGGCGACAGTTACCTGGCACGGTCCGGGCGTATCGACATCATGATCGCGATGAACGCCGAGACCTATCACAAGGATCTCGCCAACGTGGCGCCCGGCGGTTACCTGGTATATGACTCGACGTGGCCGCGGACGAAACTGCTCGACCGCGACGACATCAACATTATCGGCATTCCGTTGGCGAAGATGTGCAACGAGCGCTTCGACACGGCGCGGTCACGCGTGCTGATGAAGAACGTCGCATATGTTGGCGCCGTCACCGCGCTACTCGACATCGACAAGGATGTCATACGCGATTCACTGCATAATACGTTCGCGAAGAAAGCGCATCTCCTGGAGGCGAACGAGATCGCGATCGATCTCGGCTACAACTACGCCAAGGATAATTTCACCTGCCCGCTGCCGTTCACCGCGAAGCCGATGGACAAGACGGCGGATCACATCATGATCGACGGCAACACAGCGGCGGCCCTGGGCTGCGTCTATGCCGGCGCGACCGTCGGCGCCTGGTATCCGATAACGCCGTCGACGTCGGTCATGGACGCATTTACCGCTTTCTGCGAACGCTATCGCGTCGACAAGGAAACGGGACAACGCAAGTATTGCATCATCCAGGCAGAGGACGAGTTGTCTGCCATGGGCATGGTGCTCGGCGCGGGCTGGAACGGTGCGCGTGCGTTCACACCGACCAGCGGCCCCGGTATCTCGTTGATGAACGAATTGCTGGGTTACGGCTACTTTGCCGAGATTCCCGCCGTGTTGATCGACGTGCAGCGATGTGGCCCGTCGACCGGCATGCCGACGCGCACGCAACAGGCCGATATCATGTCCTGCGCCTACGCTTCGCACGGCGACACGCGTCATGTGCTGTTGTTCCCGGCCAATCCGGAGGAGTGTTTTTACATGGCCGTCGAGGCATTCGACCTGGCGGAGCGGCTGCAGACGCCGGTCATCATGCTGACCGATCTCGATATCGGCATGAATGACTGGATGATCAATGACCTGAATTGGGACGATAATTTCCAGCCGGACCGGGGCAAGGTGCTGAACGCCGATGACCTCGAGAAGATGGAGTCCTTCCACCGTTACCTCGATGTCGACTCCGACGCGATCCCGTACCGGACATTTCCCGGCGAGCATCCGAAGGGCGCCTATTTCACGCGCGGCTCCGGCCACAACATGTACGGCGCGTATACCGAGGATGCTAACGAGTACCAGGAAGTCGTCGACCGCCTGCGGCGCAAGTGGGAGACCGCCAAGACGTACGTGCCGAAGCCAGTGGTCGAGTATTCCGAAAAGAACCGCATCGGCATTCTGACTGTCGGCAGCTGCCACGATGCCGTCGTCGAAGCGCGTCACGGGCTCAGGGAGAAAGGCATCGGCGTTAACTATATGCGCGTCAAGGCGTTCCCGTTCACTGACGAGGTGCAGGAGTTCATGGATGCACACGATCGCGTCTACGTGGTCGAGCAGAATCGCGATGCGCAGCTGAGGGGCCTGCTGTTGCTCGAGACGGAGGTCGAACAGAGCAAGCTGAGTTCGCTGCTGTTCTACGACGGTTTGCCGATCGCAGCCAGCGGCATCATCGAGACGATCGGAGAGGACATGGCGAAGGGAGTCGCGGCATGAGTTTTATTCGCAAGCCGAAAATCATTAATCCGAATAGCCCGCGGAATGAGCTCGGTCTGACCGTACGCGATTACGAGGGTGGCATGTCCACGCTGTGTGCCGGTTGCGGTCATGATTCGGTCACCGGTGCCATCGTACAAGCCGCGTTCGAACTGAATATCGAGCCGCATCGCATGGCCAAGTTGAGCGGCATCGGCTGCTCGTCGAAGACCCCGGCGTACTTCCTGAGTCAGTCTCATGGCTTCAACACCGTTCACGGGCGCATGCCTTCGGTCGCGACGGGCGCCAACGCGGCGAACAGCGACCTGACCTACATCGGCGTCTCGGGCGACGGTGACAGCCTGTCGATCGGGCTCGGCCAGCTGTGCCATGCGCTGCGCCGGAACGTGAACATGCTGTACGTGATCGAGAACAACGGCGTCTACGGTTTGACCAAGGGCCAGTTCTCGGCATCGGCCGATCTCGGCAGCACGGCCAAGAAGGGCGCGGCGAACCAGCAGCCGCCCATCGATCCGTGTCGCATGGCGATTTCAATGGGCGCCGGTTTCGTCGCGCGGAGCTTCTCCGGCGACCGGGAACAGCTGGTGCCGTTGATCAAGGCAGGCCTGAGGTACAAGGGCTTCGCGCTGATTGACATCATCTCGCCGTGCGTGACGTTCAACGACCACCCCGGATCGACGAAGAGCTACGAATACACGCGCCAGCATTTTCATCCGGCCGTTCAGGCGGACTATATTGCGCCCGCCGAGGAGATCGTCGCGAAATACCATGTGGGTGAGGCGCTGCCGGTCCAACTCCACGACGGCAGCCAGATCCTGTTGCGCAAGATCGACCATGGGTATCATCCTACCGATCGCGCCGCCGTCTATGAGTATCTCGAGCGTCACCAGCAGGCGGGTGAGATCGTGACCGGCATGCTGTATTACGACGACAGCCTGCAGGAGATGCACGACATCAGTCAGATCTGCGATGAGCCGTTGTCGACGGTCGATCATTCCGACCTATGTCCCGGCAGCGAGACGTTGCAGGCCCTGCAGGACGGCTACCGCTAGCCTGACGACAACAGATGCAGCCGCGAATCGGACGCGTAACCGGCTGGGCCTGTGGTCTGCTGCTCGCTGTTCTTGCGCTGCCCAACGCGGCGGCCGCCGCGGCACAAGAAAACGCCGGGCCCAATGCGAACCTGTTGCGTCAGGCCAGCGGCCGCTATACCTATCGAACCCTGACGGATGGTCGCGAACGTGGCGTCGAGGCGTTCGACATGTTCGTGCACCGCGATGGTTCGAGAACGCTGATGATCTGGCACGACCTGTGGGCCAAGAACGCGCAATTCACGGTCGTTCTGCGGGTTGCTGAGAACTTTCGCCCGCTAAGCGCGTTTGTGTCCTACTGGGTGGCGGACGGTTACAAGGGCAATGCAACTTTCAGGGTGGACGACGACAGGATCAACGCGAGCGCCGCCGGCGATTACGGCGTCGTCCTCCGTACAACGAACGTCCCCGACGAGTTCTCGATCGGCACGCATCCGGTCGCCGGCGACGGCTGGCACCTCTGGTACGCGCCGGCGGACAAGGTTGGCGCCAACGGCAAGATCAATCTCTACAGCCTGGAAGCCACGGCGGACAACAGCAAGCCGCCGCTTGGCGAAATCGTCGAAATGACCTGGGAGTACGTCGGCGATGAAATCCTCGAGACGCCGGCGGGCCGCTTCGAGACGAAGCACTATCGCATGATGGGCTCCACCGATGTCTGGATAACCGGGCCTGACCGGATACTCGTGCGTATGCTGATGGAGCGGTTCGACCGCGAGTACCTGCTGACTGAGCTTGATACGACCCAGCACTGAACCGGCCTTTCGCCTGCACAACTAAAGAACTCGGCATGGAATATTACGAGGACAAGAAGAACGTCGAGAGCTATATCAAGTTCACGCCGAGCCACGACGGCAGTATGCTGGTCGACAAGCTGGTCGAGGCGTTGCCGGAAGGTTCGGGCGTACTCGAGATCGGCATCGGCCCCGGCAAGGATTTCGATTTGCTGAGACAACACTTCGACGTTGTCGGATCGGACTACTCCCAGGAGTTCCTGCGACTCTACCGTTTGCGAAACGATCGCGCGCACCTGTTGCACCTCGATGCCAGGACCCTGCAGACCGATCTGAAATTCGACGCGATCTTCTCGAACAAGGCATTGATTCACCTGTCGCGTCGGGAACTCAGCGGTTCCTTCGCGCGACAGCGAGAATTGCTCAACGACGGTGGGCTGATTCTGCACTCGTTCTGGTACGGCCACGAAGCGCAGGAATATGGCGATCTGCGATTGATTCAGCATACCGAGCAGGAGCTCGAGACGATGCTGGCGGATGACTTCGAGATCCTCGAAATCGGCCGGCACGCCAAGATGTCGGAAGGCGATTCCGTCTATGTGCTGGCCAGGAAAAAGAACTGAACGGTGTGGAGGTTGATATGAGTCGATTGCTTAAGGTTTGGATTGCATCGTTGGCCTGCTGTGTCTTCATGAGCAGCGCGAGTAGCCAGGCCGACGATTTGTCGGCTACCGCAGAGGCTCATCGGCATGATGAGCCGGTCGCTACGCCTGCGGCGACGACGGCTCCGCGGATGAAGGTCGTCGGCGATGACGTCGTTTACGGGTCGATAGATGGCCGTGAGTTGCAGGGTTATCTCGTGCGGCCGTCCGGCGCGGATGAAGATACGCCGGCTGTTATCGTTATTCACGAATGGTGGGGCCTGAACGACAACATTCGCCGCGCGGCCGATCGTTTGGCCGGCGAGGGCTACGTGGCGCTCGCCGTGGACCTGTATGACGGCGCGGCCGCGACAGTTCCCAAGGAAGCGATGCAGCTGATGGGCAAGCTGACAGAGAACCAGGCGCGTGCCGATGAGAACCTGCGCCAGGCCTATGCTTACCTGGACGACGAGATCGGCGCGCCGCGCGTGGGTTCGATCGGCTGGTGTCTCGGCGGGCGCTGGACGCTCCGAACGGCAATACTGTTGCCCGATACGCTCGATGCAGCGGTGATCTACTACGGCACGGTCGTAACGGACGAGACACAACTCGCGCCGCTAACGATGCCCGTTCTCGGCAACTTCGCAGAGGACGATCCGAGCATTCCGTTGGCGACCGTCAACGCATTCCAGGCCACGATGCAAGATCTCGGCAAAGACGTCGACATCAAGATCTACGCGGGCGCGAAGCATGCGTTCTCGAATCCATCCGGCATGGCATACGATCCGGTCGCTGCGGCAGACGCGTGGGAGCGGACGACCG
>CAZISL010000126.1:0-8615 GCA_964541975.1 uncultured Chromatiaceae bacterium
CTCGAAGTCGAACTTGTGCTGCTCGACCTCCAGCACGACTTCGCGGACTTCGACGTCGGCCGCCGGGTCGGTGATTCGCTGCGTGCTCAGCACGGTTGCGGTGAAGTGTGGTTGTGTCGGGTAGTCTTCAAGGCGCACGACGGGCACTCCTCTTAATTGCGTTCTTATGGGTATCGTTCGCGTCTGCGACGGGATTCTCATCGCAGGCGCGGAGGCATCCGGTGCTACCGCAACGGCTGTCAGTGTAACCGCAGCGTGCACGTGACCGCATCACCAGGCGTTCCGCCACGAGGCGAAACAGAATCATGCCGGCGATCAAAGCAGCCACGACCAGGAATTGCAGAAACAGGCTCATCTTCCCAGCCCCGCGAATCCCATGAAACTCATCGACAGGATCCCGGCCACGACCATTGCCACCGCCGTGCCCTTCGCCAGGTCCGGGACGCTCGCCAGGTCGAGCTTCTCGCGGACGCCGGCCATCAGTACCAGCGCCAGCGCGAAACCGGCGCCGGCGCCGAGTGCGAAGACGACGGCCTGCACGAGGTTATATCCACGGTTGGTCTGGAATAGCGCGAGCCCGAGGATCGCGCAGTTCGTCGTGATCAGCGGCAGGTAGATCCCCATCGCGCGGAACGTCGCCGGACTGAGCTTGCGGATCAGCATCTCGACGAGTTGCACCGTCGAGGCGATGACCAGGATGTAGGAGATGATGCGCAGGTGCGGCGCGTTGATCGCCTCGAGCACGAGATTGATCGAATACGCGCACACGGACGCGACCAGCATGACGAAGCTGACCGCGCCGCCCATGCGGACCGCGGTCTCGAGTTTGCTCGACACGCCGAAAAACGGGCAGATGCCGAGAAAGTAGGCGAGTACGAAGTTGTTGATCAGCGCCGCGTTGATGAAGATCGTCCAGTTGGATGCGTCGCTCATGACGTCGCCTCCTGCGCCAGCTTCTCGGCCTCGGCCTGCCGTTCCTTGATGCGGTTGACGACCAGCAGCCAGACCGCCATCGCGAAGAATCCGCCGCTCGGCAGCACCATGACCGTCCAGGTTTGGAACGTATCCGGTAGCACCGGCATGCCGAACAGCGAGCCGCTGCCCAGCACCTCCCGGGCAACGCCAATCGACAGCAGCGCACACGTGAATCCTGCGCCCATGCCGAGCGCGTCGAGCGCCGACCGGGCGAGCGTGTTCTTGGACGCGAACGCCTCGGCGCGACCGAGGATCAGGCAGTTGACGACGATCAGGGCGATGAACGCACCTAGACTGCGATGCAGTTCCAGGCTGATGGCCTGAATCAGATAGTCCACCGCGGTCACGAACGTCGCGATGATGCTGATGAAGCTGACGATACGCGCTTCGCGCGGAATGAAGTTGCGCAGCGTCGACACCGACAGGCCCGACATCAACAGCACGAATGTCGTCGCGAGACCCATCGTCAGGGCATTGATCGCGGTGTTCGACACTGCGAGGGCCGGGCACATGCCGAGCACCTGCGCGAATACCGGGTTCTCGCGCCACAGGCCCTTGACGAATTCGTCGGTCGAGCTGACGTCTTTGATAGCCATCTACGGCGCCTCGCTCGATTCGTCAATACCGAACGCTCCGGCCCCATTGACCAGCAGCGGGACCCATGTGTTGGCGCTGGTGCCGATGATGCTGCCGATGGCCTCGGACGTGATCGTCGCGCCCGTGATGCCGTCGATCTGCCACGGCTCCGTTTTCTCTCCCTGCTTGACGGTGACGATCCGGTTCAATAACGCGTCGCCGTTCGGGGTCAGGCGCGCGCTCAGCGCCTCGAAGTTGGCGAGGAAGTGAGGTTCTTTCTCGACGCGGTCGCCGAGCCCCGGGGTTTCCTTGCTGTCCAGTATCTTGAAGCCGGTGATGGTCTGCGTGTCGAACGAGTAAGCGTAGATCAGCCTGATGTTGTCCTGGTATCCCATGCCTTCGGCGGTCACGACGGCGCCGACCAGCGTGCCTTCGTCGTCGTAGCCGAGGAAAACCGGCAGGGTGCCCGGTTCTTCGGATTGCGCGAGATCACCGCCGCCGGTCATCGTTACGTTGATCGTGGCGCGCGCCTGCGGCAACACCTGCGCGACGGCGGCCGCCAGGAATCTAGCCTGGTTGTCGCGAATACGCGGCGCGGTCGCCTGGTACACGGCGACGATCACGAGCGCACATAGCACGCCGATGCCGACGATCGCGCGATACATCGACCAGGTCGATGTCGGCGGTTGCTGCGCGATTCCGGGCGCCGTCATGTGGTTCGCCTCCCGGTACCGAACACCCGCGGCTGGATCAGCCGGTCGATGTGCGGTGAGATCGCATTGGCCAGGAGGATCGCGTACATGACGCCTTCCGGCATGCCGCCCCAAAAGCGAATGACGACAACGAGGCCGCCGATGATGAATCCGTACAGCCAGCAGCCGGCGTTTGTGATTGGCGATGCGACCATGTCCGTCGCCATGAAGACCGCGCCTAGCATCAGGCCGCCGGCGAATAACATGAATGTCGGTGATGGATAGGTACCCGGGGCGATCAGGTTGAATGACCACGTGATCAGCGCGACCGTCGCGAAGATCGAAATCGGTATGCGCCAGTTCATCATGTTGCGCGCGACCAGGTACGCGCCGCCGAGCAGGATCAGCAGCGCGGATGTCTCGCCGGCCGACCCGGACGTCAGGCCGAAGAACAGGTCTCCGGTCGCGGCCTGCACGCCGTCGAACTTCATCGCCGCGAGCGGCGTCGCGGTGGTGATGGCATCGTAGGCCGGGCGTGCGAACGGCATGGTTAGCGTCGACGACGGTAGGTCGAAGAATCGCGTCTCTCCCAGTGGCGCCGCCCAGTGTGTCATCGCCTGTGGGAACGCGGCCTGCAGGAACGCGCGACCGACGAGGGCGGGGTTGAACGCGTTGCTGCCGAGGCCGCCGAACAGGAACTTGGCGATTCCGACCCCGAACATGCCGCCGATGGCCACCATCCATAGCGGCAGATCCGGCGGTAGTGTCAGACCATATAGCAGGCCCGTGATCGCGACCGACCAGTCGACGATCGTGCTCGGCCGCCCCGTCAGTTTGCACAGAACGTGCTCCGTGCCGACGCAGCTTGCAGCCGCCGTCATGAGCACCAGCGCCGCGGCGGCGCCAAACGAATAGACCGAGAACGCGCAGACCGGCAGCAGCGCGAGGAACACGTTGCGCATGATGACGTCGACGCTGTCGCCACTCGTCACGTGCGGCGACGAACCGATCTCGAGATGTCTTTGCGCTTTGCTCATGCTGGTGCGTTTAACTTGCGGACCATTTTCTTGGCCAGCCGAAAGTACTGTACGAGCGGGATATGCGACGGGCACACGTATGAGCACGCGCCGCACTCGAAGCAGTCCATCAGGTTGTACGCTTCTGCCATCCTTTCCCATTCCTCATTCTTCGCCAGCAGGCCGAGCTGGGACGGATTCAGGAACAGCGGGCAGGCCTCGACGCACCGCGCGCAGTGGATACACGGGAAGACTGTCTTGTGGCCGGTCGAGCCGCGCGTCTCCGCCGTCGTGAAGGCCGTAATCCCGGATGTGCCCTTCGTGATCGGAATGTCCAGGTTCGACATGGCGGTGCCCATCATCGGCCCGCCGAGAAATACGCGCGACAGGTTTTCGGCCGTACCGGTCTCGTCGAGCGCGAAACGTACGGTGGTGCCGATCGGGATGCGGTAGTTGCCTGGGCGACTGATGCCCGGACCTCCGATCGTGATGACGCGCTCCTGGATTCCGCGCCCGTGAGGCAGCAGCCGACCGATCTCGGCGGTCGTCGCGACGTTGATGCAGATGGCACCGACATCCACCGGCAGCCCGCCCGACGGTACCTCGCGGTCGAGCAGCGACTTGATGACCATCTTCTCGGCGCCCTGCGGATACTTCACCGGGCAGACGCGAATATCGACCGACAGGTCCTGGGGGCGTTGCTCCTCGAGTATGGCGACCGCGTCCGGCTTGTTGGCCTCGATCGCGATCATCGCTTTGCTGGCACCGGTTGCCTTGAGCAGGTAGCGGATGCCGCTGAAGACATCTGCCGTCTGTTCCAGCATGACGCGGTGATCGGTCGTCAGGTAGGGCTCGCACTCGACGCCGTTGATGATCAGCGTGTCGAGCGTCTTGCCCTCCGGCGGCTTCAGCTTGACGTGCGTCGGGAACGCGGCGCCGCCGAGGCCAACGATCCCGGCCCGCTGAATCGCGGCGATAATCTCGTCCGGCGTCGCCGTATCGAGGTCGCAGGGTTCGCCGTCATCGACTTCCTGGGTGGAGGCCGGATGCGGCTGCAGGTAGACGCTCGGCACCATCGTGCCGCTGGCGCTCGGCGCCAGCGCAATGCGTTTGATGACGCCGGAGGCCGGCGCATGCATTGCGACGGACATGAAACCATCCGCCTCCGCCAGCGTCTGGCCGCGCACGACCTCCTGGCCCTCACGAACGACTGCCACGGCCGGTTTGCCGAGGTGCTGGCTTAGCGGCACGATCAACGCCGGCGCAAATGGGAAACGCCGAATCTCGAGTCCGCTGGTCGCGTCCTTGTGCTCCGGCGGATGCGCGCCGTGCCTGAAGGTGTTCTTGCGCAATATGTCCAGCATTATCGGGCCTCGTTCGCGCCGACGCCGCCTAGTTGAACTTCTCTGCGCGCTTGATCCACTTGTCGATGTCTTTCGCGCTGCGGTCGCGCGGCAGGCCCGGATGGATAATCTGCGCCGTGCATTTCTCGGCGGACTTGACCAGGTCGCGGTACGGACCCCCTTCCGGCGACTTGATATACGCCTTCTTGTCGTCGTTGTACGCGAAGATCTGCGGATTGATGATCGTGCACTCGTCGCAGGCCGTGCATTCGTTGGTGTCGATCCACGGCGCCATGTAGTCGCCCGACGCAGCTTCCGCCGGCGCCTCGGCGACGGCTACATCGCTATCAGCCGCCGCGGACACCGCCGCGTTCAGCGCGCCGGACAAATCGGCAGATTGGCCGCCGTTGACGAGCCCCATCAGGCCCGACGCGATCTTCTGTACGACTTCCTGGCGGATCCGCGATTCGATTTGTCCCTCGTCCGGCGAATCGACCTCTTCGGTTCCGGCGAGCTCCTTCAGCATGTGCCAGAAATCCCGCCGCTCCTCGGCCGATAGGATCATCGCGTCGGCGACGAGCAGCCGGCTGAGTTCCTGCTTTGCATCCAGCGCCCAGACATACGGCACTTTGTCTTCACGCTCACTCTCGTTCAGGTCGAGGTAGTCGCTGACGACGACCATGTCGTCATTCCAGGAATCGCGCGGGATTTTGCGGAAGTGCTTGCGGAAGCGTGTCTCGGTGACGGCGAAGTCGACGAAGGTCGTCGATAATTCCATCTCCTTCTGCCGGCCACGCTCGACATAGCTGACTTTCGTCACCGGCCAGTCGCGGTCGATCGCCGGGTTGCCATCGAGGTCGATACACTCGGCCAGCGTGTCGCCGCGGTCCGGGTCATAGCGAAACAGCGGATAACTGCGCGATTCCACGGCCAGCTTGGCCTGGTGATGACCCATGTCGTCGCCGATGCCGTGTTCCGGCTGGCACGACGTGAACAGGTTGAAGAGGGCAGGCCGGCGCGACATCAGGCCCTGTACGAAGCCTTCGATCATGTGATTCGAGTAGGCCATCGTGCTCTGCATGACATACGTTGTCCGGTGCGCCATCGCGACCAGCCCGATTTCCTTGCGTGGCTCCTTCTTGCCCTTGATGGCCTTGCCGAACTGGGCCATGTCGGAGATCTGGCCGAAGAAGCCCGAGGTACAGGCTTGCCCGCCGGTGTTCGAATACACCTGCGTGTCGACGACCACGACCTTGATCGGTTTGCCCGACATCATCGCGCGCGACAGGTTCTGCAGGCCGATGTCGTACATCGCGCCGTCGCCGCCTAAGGCCACGACGGGCGGGCACAGATGGAACTCCTCGTCGGTGAAATCCTCCCAGTCGAAGTAGCGGTATTCCTCGGTATGTCGTTCCGGATCATAGCGGTCGGCGAGCACGGCCTCGGCCAGGCGGATCGTCTTGAAGCCTTCCGCCATCTTGACCATGTGACCCTCGAAGATGCCCATCGCCATCGAGACGCTGTCCTGGAACAGGTGGTTCGCCCATGGGAACGGGTAAGGATTGAACGGGAAGGTGCTGCCCCAGACGGACGTGCAGCCGGTCGCGTTCAGCATGCCCATATTGGCGCGGCCCTTGCCGGTCGCACCGTTCTGGTAACGCCACCGCAGGTCCTTGAGGTTCGCGATCAGGCCTGTGACGTCCTGGAGCCATTGCTTGTCGATCGGCTCAGCCTCGTGAGACTGCTCAATGCGTCCTGCGATTCCAGCCAGCGTCAGATCACCATCTTCCTTCAGCACCGCCGCCATGTCGTCGATGTCACCGACATCGATCTCGCCGACGAGCTTCAGCTGAACATGCTTCTTGAGTTTTACGATCAGGTCTTCGATCTGCGCGACATGTTTGGCCACGCGGGGCTGCATCAGCGATTCGACTGTCGCGATGAACAGGTGGACGACCGTCTTCTCGGAGCAGCCGAGGCACGCGCCGTCGCCGCTCGCGAAGGGCAGGTAGGCATCCTTGTTGAGCAGGATGGTCTCCAGCGCGCCGATGCCTTCCTCTAGATTGTCGACGCGCACGTATTTGCCTGGCGTGTTGGGCAGATCCAGCCAGAAGTCCCAGGTCTTGCGCAGCGACTCGATGGTCTCGTCGGTCTGCGGGATCGAGCGCAGCGCGTCGTCGTTACAGACCTCGACGCACTCCATGCAGCCTTTGCAGGTATACGGATCGATCGTGATGCTGAACAGTCCGCCTTCGCCGGCCTGCTTCTTCTCCGGCAACGTGAAGTACGGACGGGTCAAAGCGAACTTGATGCCGCCCAGCTCAGCGCGGAACTCGTCGAACTCGGCTCTGAGCGCCTGCTTGCCGTCGTCCGGCAGTTCGGCGTTGGTAATCGTCGCTTCGATCGCGTCTTCCATCAGCGTCTGCACCGAGTCGTCCTCGTCGCTGTCGGCCAACAGCTTGCGCAGCTGGATCTCCATCTGGCGCACGGCACGCGGCAGATGCTCCGTCGCGACGCCACGCTTCTTAAGGCGCACCAGCACCGTATCGAGCACCTGGCCGACTTCGTTGACGAGCCCCGGAATGGCGGTGTCGGGGCAGACCGTGTAGCAGTCGCCGCAGGCCGTGCAGTTCTCGGGGATGAATTCGGGATGGTTGAAGCGGATCGACGTCATGTCCCTGAAGTGGGACGTGACGGCTGGCATCACGCTCATGCTCATGAACGGATCCGCGGGCACCGAGTCGCCGGCGCCCTGTGCGTACAGGCTGCCGGTCTGGTTCCAGAAGCGATGGATGTCGGACGAGGGCGAAGACGATTCCGGCTGGCGCTTGAGCATGACCGGGATCGGTAGCTGGCCGTTGCCCTTGCCCTGGTCGTCGCCGAGCGCCTTGTCGGCGACCTCCCTGACCTCCTCGAAACCGCGGCGGACGACGCGCATGTTGTCCTCGACGACGCGCGCGCCCTTCGAGCCGAACTTGTGCTGCAACTGGCTGCGGATGGCGTTGAGCAGGCTGCCCTCGTCGAGTCCGTGCTTCTCGAGCAGCGGTGATGTCGCGAAGAACGCACCCTGGAACGCGATGCCCTGCATGCGCAGCTGCAGCTCCGGGTCGGTTGCCTCTTCACGCGCAATGCGAAACGCGTCGAGGTAATAAACCCGAATGTCATTCTCGATGATGAATTTGCGATAGCGCTGCGGGATCGATTGCCAGAATTCTTCCGGCGACGCCGCATCGCTCTGCATGACGAGCGTGCCGCCCTTGTTCAGGCCGGACACCGCGTTCGTGTGTTTGAACACGTTAGGATCCGGCGACAGCACGACGTCGACGTAGAAGAACTCGCAGTTGACGCGAATCGGCTCGGACGCCGCTGCGAGGTAGTAACTGGTCGGCTGGCCCTTTTTCTCGGAGCCGTATTTCGGATTTGCCTTGACGTGATAGCCGAGCAGGTCGAATAGCGTCATGGCGAGATTCTTGCCGGTCGTGATTGCGCCCCAGCCGCCGACCGAGTGCATGCGCACGGTGATGCAGTCCTTCGGCATCAGGTTCGGGTTCTCACTGCCATGCAGGGCTAGGTCCGCGACGTGCGGATACGCGTCCTTGACCGATTGCTGGTAGATCTCCTGCTTCGGCGTCATCATCGAGCTGCGCACGAAGTCGATCGACAGGTAGAACATCTTCTTGTGGCCGCCGTCGGGCAGCATGTTCTCGATCGCGGCGATCACGCCCTCCGGTTGCAGGTCGCGACTCCCGAGCCCGAACGAGCCGGAGTACAGCTCCGGCAGGTCGTTGATGGACTTGTAACGGGCGAGCTCGGGATAGGCCGCGCCATTCCGGCTCCTGCCGTTCTCGAGGCACTTGGATAGCGTCGCGCGGATCTCGCGAATCAGCGGCAGGTCCGACGCCAGCGGCTGATCGACGCGTTCGAGCACGGCGACGCCTTTCTTGCCTTGCAGGATCTTGCCGATCAAGTCGCCGGGGAAAGGTCTGAACATGAGCAGGTCGACGACGCCGACC
>CAZISL010000127.1:0-14600 GCA_964541975.1 uncultured Chromatiaceae bacterium
AAGGCGAAATCATGGTTCGCGTCCGACCCGATCGCTCGATCGGCGGCGAAGGCATGTATCGATTCGAGGTTCACGACACGGGCATCGGTATCAAGCCCGAAAGCCAGGAAATGATTTTCGAGCTGTTCTCGCAGGAAGACGGCAGCACCACCCGCCGTTACGGTGGCACAGGTCTCGGCCTGTCAATCTGCAAACAGCTCGTGGAACTCATGGGCGGCGAAATCGGCGTAGAGAGTATTCCGGGAAAACAGACGAACTTCTGGTTCACGGCACGCTTCGAAGAAGGCAGAGCCGACTGGCAACAGGTGACCTTGTCAGATCTCGAAGATCCCGCATCACTGCACGTGTTGATCGTCGACGACAACTCGACGAATCGCGAAATCCTGTTGCATCAGCTCGCCGCTTGGGATATTCGTGCGGACTCTGCTGCCGATGGCGTGGAAGCGCTGGAATTGATGGAGGCGCATGCCGAGTCCGGAAAACCTTATGAACTGACGATCCTCGATTGGCACATGCCGGAAATGGACGGCATTGACCTGGCTCGCCGAATACATGAAGACCCTGCACTGAATTCGACGAGAATCGTCATGCTGACATCGGCCGCCGCCGGCGACAGCGCAGCGCGCATGCACGCGGCTGGGGTCGATGCTCACCTGACGAAGCCAGCGCGCCCCGCTCACCTGCGTCAATCCATCGCGCAGGTCCTGAAACTGAGCAAGCATGTGGGTGGACACTGCGATTGCGAATCGCATGAGGCGCCGGCAATTGCGGTCGAGGCGAGCCAGATCCTGCCGGGTACGCACATTCTCCTGGTCGAAGACAACCCGGTTAACCGGGAAGTGGCGACGAGCATGCTGAATGTCATGCAGTGCAAGGTCCATGAGGTCTCGAATGGCCGCGAGGCGGTGGAGATCGTCCGACACCAGAAATTCGACCTCGTGCTGATGGATTGCGAGATGCCGGTCATGGACGGCTATGCCGCTACCCGGGCGATTCGTGAGTGGGAGCAGGACGTCCCGGATCACGAGCATCTGCCTATCATCGCGCTGACAGCCCATGCCATGCCGGAAGACCGCAACCAGTGTCTCAAGGCCGGCATGTGCGACTTCCTCAGCAAGCCTTTCAGCATGGATGACCTGCGATCGACGATCGCCCGCTGGCTGCCGATGACGGAGGGAGAGCCGGTAGTCGACGACAATGACCCGACCGAAGAAGGCCGACGGTTGTCAGATATGGATTTCATGGGCGCTATCAGCATCAAGGCACTGGAAGCGATCGGCACCCTCGACCCCGAACAGGGCAAGGACCTGGCAACGCGGGTCATCGCAGTCTATGCAACGAGCTCGGCGGACCTCGTCGAATCGCTGTCAGAGGCCGTCTGCGAAGAGGATAGCAACAAGGTTCGGACGACCGCGCATGCACTCAAGTCGAGTAGCGGCAATGTCGGCGCAGAGCGACTCATGACGATGTGCCGAGAAATGGAACTCGCCGCTCGTGATCGCGAACTCGCAGGCATGGCGGAGCGCCTCACGGCGCTGCAGGAAGAACACCAGCAGGTGATCGACGAGTTGAGAAAATGGACCCAGAGTTGACGATGCAGACAATGGTCGGCCAGCGCGACGACCTGATCCTGGTCGTCGACGACGACCCGACGCTGCGCATGCTGGTCCGCGCGACGCTGGAAAAATCCGGTTTCCAGGTCGAGGAAGCTGGCGACGGCGAGGAAGCATTGCGCAAGTTCATCAAGCACCACCCTGCCGTCATCCTGATGGATGTCGAGATGCCGAAGCTCAACGGTTATGAAGCCTGCAAGCGGATCCGCGCCGACGCGGTCGGGGCGCATGTGCCGATCCTGATGGTCACCGGCCTCGAGGACATCGAGTCGGTCAACCGCGCCTATTCGGTCGGCGCAACCGACTTCCTGCCGAAGCCCATCAACTGGTCCCTGATCAGCCATCGCGTGCGCTACGTGCTTCGCGCGAGCCGCACTTATCAGGAACTGCGCACGTCAGAAGCGAAAAACAATGCACTGTTGAATGCCATGCCGGACACCCTGTTCGTCATTCGGCGCGACGGCACGATCATGAACTTCATGGCCGGCAGTGATGCCGCTACGATGCTGGAACCGCGCGGCGATCAGCTGACCATCGGGGAGTATCTGCCACGTTCCGTCGCGACCGACTGGATGACGATGATCCGCGCAGTCATCAACGACAGTCGGCCGCAGAAAAGTGAATTCGTGCTCGAGCACGATGAACAGCAGTTCCACTACGAACTGCAGATTGTTCCATACCTGAACGACCTGACACTGGCGATCGTCCGTGAAATCACCGCGCGCAAGCGTGCGGAAGAAGAAGTCCACAAACTCGCTTACTTCGATACGCTGACCGGCCTGCCGAACCGACAGCTGTTCCTGCAGCAACTGTCGACGGCCGTCGACCGCGCGAAAGCGCATGATACGAAGGTCGCAGCGCTATACGTCGATCTCGACAATTTCAAGCGCATCAACGATACGCTTGGTCACAACTTCGGCGATGTCGTCCTGCAAACGATCGCCACGCGCCTCGACGGCTGCATTCGCAATGACGATTGCGTCATCAGGCCGGAAGCCGACGAGTCCGACCTTCGTCTCGCACGCCTGGGCGGTGACGAATTCGTCGCGATCCTTCAGGACCTCGAATCGACGGACGACGCCGTCGCGGTCGCGGAGCGAATTCGTACTGAACTGACGAGACCGGTCGAGCACCTCGGTCATGAGTTCGTCGTTACGTCGAGCATCGGCGTGTCGATGTATCCCGATGATGGTGATGACATCGATAGTCTGCTGAAGAACGCTGACGTCGCGATGTACCAGGCCAAGAACGCGGGCCGCAACAGCGTCCGGTTCTATTCGGGGACGATGAGCCTGCGTTCGCTGGAACGACTCGAGCTCGAGAATGGCCTGCGCTATGCCCTGCAGCGGGATGAACTTGAACTGCACTACCAGCCGCAGATCGATCTCACCACCGGGCATATCAGCGGTGTCGAGGCGCTGCTGCGCTGGCAGCATCCGGAGCGCGGCAATATTCCACCCGGTAACTTTATCCCCCTGGCCGAAGAATGCGGCTTGATCACACCGCTGGGAGAATGGGTGCTAGCGGCAGCCTGCCGTCAGGCCCGGGTATGGCAGGATAAGTATGGCCAGTACCCCAACATCGCGATCAATATTTCGAGCCAGCAGTTCTTCCAGAGTGACGTCGCGGAGGTCGTACTGAAAGCGATTTTCGAAAAAGGCCTGGAGCCCTCGACTCTGCAGCTGGAGCTGACCGAGACGATCCTGATGCAGGACGTCGAGGAAACCGTGCAGACACTGAACAAGCTCAAGAACGCCGGGGTATCCCTGGCGATGGACGACTTCGGCACCGGCTATTCATCACTGAGCTACCTGAAGCGCCTGCCGCTGGATACGCTGAAAATCGACCGTTCGTTCGTTTCGGACCTGGAAAAGAACAGTGACGACGCCGCCATCTGCGCAGCCATCATTGCCATGGCGCATAAACTCGACCTGCGTGTCGTGGCGGAGGGCGTCGAGACGCAGGAACAGCTCGACTATCTGCGCGGCCTGCAATGCGACGAGGTCCAGGGCTTCTTTTTTAGTAAACCGCTGCCGGTCGCCGAACTCGAAACCCGTTTCCTGGATAAAGCGGCAACCGCGCCCATGCCGAACGCCCTGGACGAAGCGTAACTCGCTACTCCGCGCCCTCATTGTCGCCCGGCGCAACGAGTATCGGCATGCCCAGATATCGCGCCGTCGAATAGCAGGACTGCCGAGCGCGCTTTACGATTCGGCCTCGCCTGTTGGAGACAGACTGACTCCCCTCACCAAATCTGGCGATCTCTTCCGCCAGGCCCGCCTCGATCATCTGCGCTGTGCACGCGCACCAAATGTCGTACTGCTCACGCGTCAAACCCGATTCGCGATAAGTCGCGTCATCATCGAGACAGAGCTGTTCGCGCGCGACGTCTCCATCCATACCTCGCATGATCGACTTGACTACATTTTTGTGTCGCGTCTCGTATTCGATCGCCAGATACAAAAGTGACTTACTCGACGACCTCGATCAGTTCGACTTCGAAGGTCAGGGCCGAGCCACCGGGAATCGCGCCACTGCCACGCTCACCGTAGGCCAGCTCGGGCGGGCACGTGATCTTGCTCTTGCCACCCTCTTTCATCGTCGGGATCGCTTCGCGCCAGCATGGAATGACGCGCTCCAGCGACGACGTAAAAGGCTGGCCGCGCGTCACCGAGCTGTCGAAAACCGTGCCATCACGCAACATGCCGTGATAGTGGGCGGTCACCGTCGAATTCGAGGTCGGCGATTCGCCCGTGCCGGCCTGCAACTCCAGAATGACGATGCCGGAAGCGGTCGTCTCCGCACCTTCCTCGGCTGCCATCTTCTTCATATAGTCGCGCGCGGCGGCCTCTTCACGAACCGCCGTGGCCGCCATGCGCTGCTGCGCGACGTCGTTCAGGCGCTGGCCATAGGTGGCTTCGTCAAGTTCCATCGCGCTACCCGTCAGGGCGTCACGCAACCCTTCCTGCACCATGGCCAGCTCGTCATCGGTCAGGTTCAGCGGCGCGAGATTCGAGCTCAACGCGGTGCCGAGAAAGTAGAAGACCTTGTCGTCTTCGCTCATCGACTCAGTGTCGGCTGCATGCGAAGTTCCGGCGAGCAACAGCAAAGCGACGGCGACGGTCGTCGCCAGCGTGGGGTGATTCATGGTGTCTCCTCGGGAGTCGGTAAGATTGAGGGGCGGGATTATACGCGATCCACGCGCCGCGCCAGAGTATGCCGGGTGCCCCAGATCGAAGCCGGCATCGTTGTTATGGAAATGGCCGTGTAGACGCGAATTCAGGCCATAAAAAATGCCCCGTTCCGGGGCATTTTTTATGGCGGAGGGGGGGGGATTCGAACCCCCGTGCGGCTTACGCCGCCCACTGATTTCGAATCAGGGCCGTTTGGCCAACTCCGGCACCCCTCCGCGAGAGGCGCAGATTATAGGGATTTCCCCCCTCAGAGCCAGCCTGAATTCGATTTTCGCGAACCGGGCCTCATGACGGACTTCAGGAACCCGGCGGTTCTGCCGACATTAGAAATAAGCGGTCCGCTCGTGATCATCGGTTTCCTGCGATCCGCGACGATCATCTGTAAATCCATGGAAAACAGATAGTTGAATCATTTTAGTTATGTAAAACCTGTGACATCGTTCGCAGTAGTGACCCGCCGCGCCGGGTTATCTTCGGTCGGTAACAGCGCGTGCCCGACGCCCTCGGTCGGCACGCCCGTCAACGACACGAAACGGGTGCCGTAACGCATGGATCTGGCAACTTTAATCGGCTTCATCGCCGGCAGCGTCATCATCCTGATGGCGATCGTCCTCGGCGGCGATGCAGCGACCTTCGTCAACGTGCCGAGTATCCTGGTCGTGGTCGGCGGCACCGCCGCCGCGACGTTCATGAAATTCCCGATGGCCGACTGCATATACGCGCTGAAGACGGGCGTCGGGATGGCGTTCAAGGACAACATGCAGAACCCCTCCGAGCTGGTCGAACGTATCAAGGACCTGGCCAACCGCGCTCGCAAGGACGGCCTGCTCGCGCTCGAAGACGAGCCCGTCAACAACGAGTTTTTCCAGAAAGGCATTCAGCTGTGCGTCGATGGTCAGCAGCCGGAATTCGTTAAGAAAGTGCTCGACAGCGATATGGAGAAATCCATTGAGCGCATGGAACTAGGCGCAGAGATCTACCAGGGCATCGGCGACGCGGCCCCGGCATTCGGCATGATCGGCACGCTCGTCGGCCTCGTGCAGATGCTGGCGAACATGTCAGACGCGTCGGCGATCGGCCCATCGATGGCCGTTGCGCTGCTGACGACGTTGTATGGCGCGCTGATCGCCAACATGTTCGCGATTCCCGTCGCTACCAAGCTGCGCCTGCGCTACCAGTATGACCGGATGACCAAGTCTCTGATCATCGAGGGTGTTCAGGGCATCGCCCAAGGCGAGAGCCCGCACGTCATCGAGGAGATCCTGCGCACGTACCTGCAGGACGCCAAGGTCGCCAAAGCGGCGAAGTAAGCGCGCGAACGCGAAGGGCGGGAGCAAACGATGGCGGACAAAAAAGGCGGAGCCGGGATTCCCCCATGGATGGCGACCTTCGCCGACCTGATGGCACTGATGATGTGCTTCTTCGTGCTCCTGTACTCGTTCTCCTACCTCGACGAGGTCAAGTACAAAGCCGTCGTCGCGTCGATGGCCAAGGGCTTCGGCTCCGAAGTCACGCCCGTTCGCGCGCAGTCTTCGTCATCGATTGGCCCGCCGAGCCTGGTGCCGAATACGATGCAGACGCAGTCGCGTGGCGCGCGCCCGATGACTCAGCAGGAAGCAAACCTGGATACGAAGCAGCTCCGGCGCAAGATCCAGGAGGATCTGCAGGAGGAAATCAGCAAAGGCAACCTGTCGGTCGAAATGGCCGGCAACAACGTCGTTATCCGGTTCCCCGAGGAGGTCGCCTTCGCGCCCGGCAGCGATGTGATCTCCGCCGAAATCCTGCCCATCCTGCGCAAGGTCACCGAATCACTCGCCGACGAGCAAGGCACGATCCAGGTCTCGGGTCACACGGACGACCGCCCCATCAGGACGGCGACGATCAAGTCCAACTGGGAGCTGTCGACGAATCGCGCCGTATCAGTCATTCACATGATCGAAGATCTCGGCACGGTCAACCCGGCTCAACTGACAGCGGTCGGATACAGCGATACTCGTCCTATCTTCCCGAACGATACGCCCGAGGGGCGCTCCCGCAACCGGCGCGTCGAAATAGCGATCATTCGTGATGGCGGCGCCGGAAACCCGATTCAGCCGGTCACGCCGCCCGCCTTGCCGTAGGCTTCGAGAACGCGCAGAAACTCAGCGGGTTTCTTCAGGCACGCATTGTTGACCGCATCGCCGTCCGCCGAGCATCCTCCAGGCAAGGGTCCCGCCTGAGCCCCCTCCGATGTTTTCTCGCGGTGGTAGAACCGGAACCACTGAGCCAGTGATATCGGCTCCCCGCCCCCGCCCTCAGTGAATCGACGATAGGCCGCGTAACGGTCATACACGAGCCGGACCTCGTCCGGGTCAATCGACGCCTGCTGGCACAGGCCCTGCCATTTCTGCTCGTTTTGCCGTGTCATCGCACCATCGCGTCCATGCCGAGTGGCCACCAAGATTACTACATGAGTCGCCGCGCGCCTGCGTCATTTACTTACCCAAAAGGGGAAATCCGCCCGAGAAACCCTATTTAAATCATTGTTTTAACAGTTATATTACATAACTAGAGCCGACGAAACCGTGCGTGTCAACATGGTATGAATTTTACGGCTCACTATAATTCAGTCACATGAGTACTCACGAACACGTGAGGCCTAACCGGTTCCGGACAAATAACAAACTGAAATGGGGCCTCATTCTCTCTCTGGCTGCGTTGGTTACGACGTGCGGCCAACCGCCGTCGCTATTGGACGAAGTCCTCGCGCTCGACGAGTTGCGTGTCGTGACGCAAAACAGCCCGACGACCTACTACACGGGCGCGCACGGACCGGAGGGGCCCGAGTACGATCTGATCAAGGGCTTCGCTGACTACATCGGCGTCAAGCTCAAGCTGACCACCGCCGAACGCTTCAGTGACATCATCCCGGCCGTAGAGTCGGGCAAGGCGCATGTCGCAGCCGCCGGGCTGACCGTAACGCCGGAGCGCGCAAGGCGCGTCGACTTCGGACCGAGTTACACGACCGTCAAGGAATTCGTCATTTACAAACTCGGTACCCGGCGCCCGCGGAGCATCGCCGACCTGCGCGGCAAACGCCTCGAAATCATGGCCGGCAGCAGCTACATCGAGAGCCTGGAAAACGAACGATCCGGGAACCCGGATCTCGCCTGGTCAGAGAACCCACATGAGGATATTGCCGGCCTGCTCGTTCAGGTTGCAGAGCAGGAAATCGACTACACGGTCGCCGACTCGACGCTGTTCAGCATCTACCGCAACTATCTGCCGGAGATTCGCGTCGGATTCGAGCTGGCGGCGGGCAATCCGCTCGCATGGGCGTTTCCTCGACGGCATGACCACAGCCTGCTGATGCGAGCCAAGTCCTATATGGCGATGGTCAAGGACAACGGCTTCCTCGACCAACTCGAAGACCGCTACTACAAGCGGACGCAGAGATTCGACTACGTGGGTACGAGGCGTTTCATGCGGGATTTCGGCGACAAGCTGCCGACTTACCGGGAACTGTTCGAGAATGCCGGCGTGCAGGAGAAACTCGATTGGCGACTGCTGGCGGCCATCGGCTACCAGGAATCTCACTGGGATCCGGAAGCCGTCTCGCCAACAGGGGTGCGCGGAATCATGATGCTGACGCAGTCAACAGCCGGCTCGATCGGCGTCGACGATCGCGTCGATCCCGAACAGAGCATCAGCGGCGGCGCAGACTACCTGGTGCAAGTGAAGGAGCGATTCCCGGCGTCGATCGTCGAACCGGATCGGACCTGGTTCGCGCTCGCCGCCTACAATGTCGGTTACGGCCATGTGCAGGATGCACGGCGTATCACCGAGCAGATGGGGCGAGACCCTGACCTCTGGTTCAACGTCAAACAGAGCCTGCCATTGCTGACGCAGCGAACCTACTATACGCATACGCGTCACGGCTACGCCCGGGGCTGGGAACCGGTGCTGTACGTCGAGAATATCCGCAACTACTACGACATACTCGTCTGGCTGACGCGTGATACGTCGACCGAACCGGAGGCGGCTCCGGATCCGATCCCGACGATCGCGGACAGCGTGGAGGATGTGAGCAAGGTGTCGGAAGACGAGTCGCGCAGCGGCTAAGCCTAAACGCTAAATCCGAAACAGGATCTCCTGCATCCCGTTGCTCAGCAACATGGCCCTCTCCATCCTGAACCCGGGCAGGCAATCGGTCAGGTCGGTCGGCGCATAGCGAGGCGCGGGCCGCTCGTCGTGACGAATCGCCACGTCCAGCAGGCTGTTGTCTTCCTGAGGAACGAAATGACCGGCCGTGGCGGGCATGTGCGTGTCCGAGTACACGATCAGCGTATGCACCATCGTGCCGGGCTTCGAGCGCGCCGCTACCCGCGACATGAGCGCCTTCATGGCCGGACGATCGAGGTAGTTCAGGATATCCCAGCACAGCACCGCGTCGGCGGGCTCGGCATGTGTGACCGGCAGCAAAGCCTCCGCCCGATACAGCCGGCCCTGCGGGTCGACTTCGGCGTTGAGCCCGTCGAGTCCATCCACGACGTCCGCGATGTCCAGGCGGCACGGATAGCGACCGAATAACGCAACCGTCTGCGTGTGCGCCGTACCGAGATCGAGCACGACGCAACGCTTGCCGCTGTCCAGTCTTTCGAGAAGAGACTGGAACAGCGGAGCGTTAAATCGTTCAGGCTGGGCGATCGCTCGCGGATCGGCTTGCCTGGAATTTGCCGCAATCACGCGGGCGCCTCGACAGAATCCGGTCGGATCTAAGCGACGGATTGATTGGCGGTCGCGACGTCCTCGACAACTGCGGCCTTCGCCGGGGTGGATCCGTTGGCCTTGCTTTTCTGCGGCGTCTTGGCGATCGCCTTGACGTCGGTGTCAGTCTTGCCGAGCGCTTTCTCGACGGCGTCGGGATCCATCTCGATCGAACCCTTGAACCTGGCGCCGTCGTCGAGGGCGACCCGCGGCGCGGTAATGTTGCCGAGCACGGTCGCACTCTTGCGAATGGCGACGCGCTCCGAACTGTAAACATCACCTTCCATGACGCCGTCTACGACGACCGACTTGGCATAGACGTCGGCCCGGATTTTGCCTTCCTGGCCGATCGTCAGCGTGTTGTTGTGCAAGCGAACCGTTCCGTTGACGTCACCTTCGATGCGCAGGTCCTCCTCCCCCTGGAGATCGCCGTTGATGCGAATCGACCGCCCGATCACTGCCGTCTCGCGACTAGCGCCGCTGGACGACGAAGGCGCGGCTTCCGTCTGCGTGGAACTCCAGCTGTCCTGGCGTTCGGTCGTGGTGGAATCGTGGCCGGAATCGCTCCCGTCTTTCTTGCCAAGCTCAAACATAGTCATCTCCATATTGTGCGACTGAGATTTACGCTGTCGCGTTCGCGTGCGCGCCTTTATGGTTTAGTTTTGGGCAACGCAGCCTTCCTGATGCGACCGTTTATTATGTAAAAATTGGTCGACTGACGAGTGATTCTAGCAAAAGGCGCACCGGGTGCGCGAATCAGCCGCGACGCGCGCGGAAAAAGGTCTGCAGGAGCTCTCTGCACTCGTCTTCGAGGACCCCGCTCGTGACCTCCAGTCGGTGATTGAGCGCCGGAGAACGAACAATGTCGAAGACGGTGCCAGCGGCACCAGCGCGTGGATCCGGGGCGCCGAACACCAGCCGCGAGACCCGGGCGTGTACCAGCGCGCCGGCGCACATCGGGCAGGGCTCCATCGTCACGTACAGGGTCGTATCGAGTAACCGGTAGTTGCCAGCGACCTGCCCCGCAGCGCGCAGCGCCCTGATTTCTGCGTGAGCTGTCGGATCCGACTCGCCAATCGGGCAGTTCCAACCTTCGGCTACGACTTCCTCGCCTCGAACCAGTGCGGCCCCGACCGGAACCTCACCGAGTTCGGCAGCGACGGCCGCCAGTTCCAGTGCGTGCCGCATCCATCGCTCGTCGACGGACGACGACACGATTACTCCCACTCGATAGTCGCGGGCGGCTTACCCGAGATGTCGTAGGTCACGCGCGAGATGCCCTGCACCTCGTTGATGATTCGCCGTGAGACATGATCGAGAAAATCGTAGGGCAGATGAGCCCAGCGGGCCGTCATGAAATCGACCGTCTCTACCGCCCTTAATGCGACTACATAATCGTAGCGGCGCCCGTCACCCATGACGCCGACCGACTTGACTGGCAGGAATACGGCGAACGCCTGGCTGACCTGATCGTAGAGATCCGCAGTACGCAGTTCGTCGATGAATATCGCATCGGCCTGACGCAGCAAATCGGCATATTCCTCGTGTACCTCGCCGAGGATCCGCACGCCGAGGCCCGGACCCGGGAACGGATGACGATAAACCATCTCTCGCGGCAGACCGAGTTCGAGCCCGATCTTGCGCACCTCGTCCTTGAACAACTCGCGCAGCGGCTCGACGAGTTCGAGGTTCATGTCGTCGGGCAATCCGCCAACGTTGTGATGCGACTTGATGACGTGCGCTTTGCCGGTCTTGCCGCCGGCCGACTCGATCACGTCGGGGTAGATCGTGCCCTGCGCGAGCCACCTGATGTCTTCCAGTTTCGCCGCTTCCTCGTCGAATACCTCGATGAACAACCGGCCGATGATCTTGCGCTTCTGCTCGGGATCGGTAACGCCGGCGAGTTCACCGAGGAAGCGCTGCTCGGCATTGACGCGAATGACCGTCACACCGAGGTGATCGGCAAACGTATCCATGACCTGATCGCCCTCGCCGAGGCGCAACAGGCCGTGATCGACGAAGACGCAGGTGAGCTGGTCGCCGAGCGCCTCGTGCAACAGCGCCGCGACGACGGACGAATCGACGCCGCCGGAGAGCCCCAGTAAAACCTTGTCCTGACCGACTTTGCGACGCACGAGTTCGATCTCGCGAGCGACGATGTTCCCCGGTTGCCACGTATTCGGGCAACCGCAGATAGCGTGGACGAAACGCTCGATAATCGTCTGCCCCTGGTCGGTGTGCGTGACCTCGGGGTGGAACTGCAGACCATAAAACCGCCGGCTTTCGTCGGCCATGCCCGCCAGCGGCGCGCTGTCCGTGCTCGCAATCGCCTCGAAGCCGTCGGGCAAGGCGCGCACGCGATCGCCGTGGCTCATCCAGACATGCAGCGCCGGACTGCCATCTTCGAGTGTGGCGTCCACGAGATCACCGAGCAGCCGATTCCCGCCGGCGGACCTGACCATCGCGTAACCGAACTCGCGACGGTTGGAAGGCTCGACCTCGCCCCCGAGTTGTTCAGCCATCGTCTGCATGCCGTAACAGATGCCGAGTACCGGCACGCCAAGTTCAAACGCACGCTGCGGCGCGCGCGGCGAAACATCCGACGCTTCGACGACGACTGACTCCGGCCCGCCCGACAGGATGATGCCGTCGGCGCCGAATGATTCGACGTCGTCGTTGTCGACATCCCACGGGTAGATCTCGCTGTAGACACCGGCCTCGCGCACGCGGCGCGCGATCAACTGCGTGTATTGCGAACCGAAATCGAGGATCAGGACTCGATGCGCGACGACCTCATCGAGGTCCGCGACGACGGGTGTAACGTGCGTGCTCATCCCTTGCTGCGGTAGTTTGGCGCTTCTTTCGTAATCGTTACGTCGTGAACGTGACTCTCCTGCATGCCGGCGCCGGTAATCCGCACGAACTCGGGCTTGCTGCGCATCTCTTCGATGCTGGCGCAGCCGGTGTAGCCCATCGCGGCGCGCAACCCGCCGATCAACTGATGCACGATCGCGATCAGGCTGCCCTTGTAAGGCACGCGGCCTTCGATGCCTTCCGGCACGAGGTTCTCGATCTGCTGCGACGAGTCCTGGAAGTAACGGTCGGACGAGCCATACGCGCCCGTCATCGCACCGAGTGAGCCCATCCCGCGATACGACTTGTACGAACGCCCCTGGTAGAGCTCGACCTCGCCGGGCGATTCTTCCGTGCCGGCGAACAGGCCGCCGATCATGATGCAATGCGCGCCGGCGACGAGGGCTTTGGCGATATCGCCCGAATATCGAATTCCGCCGTCCGCGATCACCGGCACGTCATGCTTTGACGCGGCGGCGACAGCCTCCGCCACCGCAGAGATCTGCGGCACGCCGACGCCGGCTACGACGCGGGTCGTACAAATGGACCCCGGCCCGACGCCGACCTTGACGCCGTCGACGCCCGCCTCGATCAGCGCCATCGCTGCATCGCCACTGATGATGTTGCCGCCGATGAGCTGCAGGTCCGGATAGGCTTTCTTCGTTTCTTTGACACGCTTCAGCACGCCTGCCGAGAACCCATGTGCCGTATCGACGACGATGACGTCGACGCCGGCCTCGACCAATGCGGCGATACGCTCTTCCGTATCGGCCGACGTGCCAACCGCCGCACCGACGCGCAACGCGCCACGCTCGTCCTTGCAGGCCAGCGGGAAGTCCGTCGCCTTCTGAAAGTCCTTGGCCGTGATCAGACCGCGCAGTTCGAACTGCTCATTGACGACCAGGACCTTTTCGATCCGATGCTTGTGCAACAGCGACTTGACCTCGTCCTTGCTCGCGCCTTCGAGCACGGTGACGAGTTTCTCTTTCGGCGTCATGACGGACGTTACGGGCGCATCGAGTTGCGTCTCGAACCGCAGATCTCGATTCGTTACGATGCCGATGGTCTCGCCTTTGTCGACGACGGGTACACCTGAGATGTTGTTCGCCCGCGTCACCTCCAGCACCTCGCGTATCGACTTGTCCGGCGTTACGGTGATCGGCGCGCTGACGATGCCGCTCTCGAATTTCTTCACGAGGGACACCTGCCCGGCTTGTGCCTCCGGGCTCATGTTCTTGTGGATAATCCCCATGCCGCCTTCCTGCGCGAGGGCAATGGCCAGCCGCGCCTCGGTGACGGTGTCCATCGCGGCCGATAGCAGCGGGATGTTCAGGTCGATGCCGCGCGTGACGCGCGTCGTCAGCGCCACCTCTTTCGGCAACACGTCCGAATACGCGGGTTTCAGCAGGACGTCGTCGAATGTCAGGGCTTCTTGATCGATGCGCATGGCGGCTCCGGTAGAGCGGGAAAGTTAAACCGTCAATGTTACGCTCCATGGAAATCCGGGTAAACTGGCATCCGCCATGCCGACCCCGTCAATCGAAACTCAGGTCCCGCTCGACGCCGAGATCTGGTCGATATCAGAGCTGAACACCGAGGTTCGCGGCCTCCTGGAAGACCATTTCCCCTCGCTGTGGATCACCGGCGAGATCTCCAACTTCGCCAGGCCGGGCTCAGGACATCTCTACTTCTCGCTGAAGGACGATCGGGCGGAGGTCCGCTGCGCGATGTTCCGCGGCCAGAATCGCCTGCTGAAGTTCGCCCCGGGCAACGGCGACCAGGTCATCGTTCGAGCCCGCGTCACCGTCTACGAGCCGCGCGGCAGCTACCAGCTGATCGTCGAGCACATGGAGCCCGCCGGCGAGGGCCTGCTGCTCCGCAAACTCGAGGAGCTGAAATCCAGGCTTAGGGCCGAAGGCCTGTTCGACGACGCACATAAGCAACCGCTGCCGCCGCTGCCGCGACGAATCGGCGTGGTGACGTCGCCGACCGGCGCGGCGATCCGCGACATCCTGCAGATACTCGGGCGACGTTTCCCGGCCGTTCCCGTCGTCGTCTACCCGGTGCAGGTCCAGGGCGATCGAGCGCAGCACGAGATCGCGAGAGCAATCGAGACCGCCGCGGACCGCGGCGAGTGCGACCTCCTGATCGTCGGCCGCGGGGGCGGCTCGCTGGAAGATTTGTGGGCGTTCAA
>CAZISL010000128.1:0-14938 GCA_964541975.1 uncultured Chromatiaceae bacterium
CGGCCATCCGGGCGAAAATCCGCCGCCTGATCGGCCAGGAGAGTCCCCAAAAGCCGCTCAGTGACAGTAAAATCGTGACCTTGCTGGCGGACGAAGGAACCAAGATCGCGCGGCGTACGGTCGCCAAGTACCGCGAAGCAATGAATATCGCGCCTTCCAGCGAACGCCGCGAGCGGTCGACAAGGTAAAAAAGAGGAGAACTTACCAATGCAAGTCAATCTCACCGGTCATCACGTCGAAATCACGCCTGCCTTAAAGGATTACCTGAACACCAAGTTCGATCGAATCGAACGACATTTCGACAACGTGACGGCCGTCAATTGCATTTTGACTGTCGAAAAACTCCGCCATAAGGCCGAGGCAAAAATTAACGTCAGCGGCAACACCTTGTTCGCCGACGCGGTCGAAGACGACATGTACGCAGCTATCGACGGACTGATCGACAAGCTCGACCGCCAGATCAAGAAGCACAAGGAAAAACTGACGGACCACCACGCGCGCGACTCGATGAAGCGCGACTACTCCTGACGGGCTCGCGCATCGCGCGCAATAATTCATGCGCCTGATTATCGTCAGCGGCCTGTCCGGCTCCGGCAAAACGGTCGCATTGCACGTCCTCGAGGACCTGGGCTTCTATTGCATCGATAACATGCCAGCCGCGCTGCTCGACACGCTGGTGTCGCGCATCGTCGCGACCGAAGAGGATTTCTACGAGAATCTCGCGGTCGGGGTGGACGCGCGCAATCGCCCCGACGACCTGGAGTCCCTGCCTGCCCTCGTCCACGACATTCGCGAGCGCGGCATACAGTGCGAGGTCGTGTTCCTGCAGGCGGAAGACGATATCCTGCTGAAACGCTACTCCGAAACGCGCCGCAAGCATCCGCTGGCCGACAAGGGCATGAGCCTGCAGGAAACCATCGAGCGCGAGCGGAAACTGCTGGGCCCCATCATCGACTCCGCCGACATCCTCGTCGACACGACCCGGACCAACGTCTACGAGCTGCGTGACACGATTCGTCAGCGCGTGAGCGGACGCCAGGATCACGAGCTCTCGATCCTGATCCAGTCTTTCGGTTTCAAGCACGGCCTGCCGACCGACGCCGACTTCATCTTCGACCTGCGCTGCCTGCCGAATCCTTATTGGGAGACGCGCCTGCGCGCGCTGACCGGCAAGGATCTTGCCGTCATCGAGTTCCTCGAGAAGAAAGACAACGTGCAGGAGATGTACCGCGACATCCTCGCGTTTCTGCAGAAATGGATACCCGAGTACATCGACTTCAACCGCAGCTACCTGACGATCGCCTTGGGATGTACGGGTGGTCAGCACCGCTCGGTCTACCTGGCGGAAAAACTCGCAGCGGAACTCGGCGCCACGTATTCGCACGTTCTGACCCGCCACAACGAGTTGCCTTCGGACTAGTCCACGCCCGACGGACGCCGGTCGAGGCCGCGCTCAAATAGACCTCAATCGGATTCCCGGCTACACTCGGCCCGGCCCGGCTGGGGGCGTGAATGCCCCGACGCGCGCCAAACCGGCGATCTACAAGCCCCGCGTTCCGGGGTTGATTCGCCCGGTCCAAGGAGGTCTCCCCGGTGGAATCAGCCAAGAAAACCGATCTCGGCATGCTGGTCGAAGCGCTTGATGACGGCCGGCTCGACGCTGCCCGGAACATCGTGGCCGAACTCCACCCCGCCGAGGTCGCGCTGATCCTCGAATCCCTGCCGCCAACCGAGCGGCCGGTCGTCTGGAAACTCTGCGACGAACAAGACGAAGGTGAAATCCTCGCCGAACTCAACGACGAGGTCCGCTCGCGCCTGGCGGAAGACGTTGGCACCGAAGCCGTCGTCGCGGCCACCGAAGGCCTTGAGATCGATGACCTGGCCGACATCGTCGCTGACCTTACAGACGAGATGTCTGATCGCGTCAAGGAATCGCTGTCGAGCGAAGAACGCGAGCAGCTCGAGTCGGTGCTGTCCTATCCGGAGGATTCCGCCGGCGGCCTGATGGATCCGGACACGCGCTCGGTGCGAACCGACGTGACGCTGGAAGTTGTCATGCGCTACCTGCGCCGGGCCGGCGATCTGCCGGACCAGACACCGGCCGTCTTCGTCGTGGACCGCGACGACAAGTACATCGGTGTCCTGTACTTCTCGCGCCTCGTCACGCACCACGAAGACTGCCTCGTCGGGGATGTCATGGACGATTCGGTCGAACCCATCAACGCCCACCAAAGCGACGTCGAAGTCGCCACCCTATTCCAGAATCGCGATCTCGTCGCCGCGGCGGTCGTCGATAATGACGGCCGACTGCTCGGACAAATCACGGTCGACGACGTCATGGACGTCATCCAGGAGCAGGCGGACCACGACATTCTGAGCATGGCCGGCCTCGACGAAGAAGACGACATGTTCGCGCCCGTCGTGACCAGCACGCAACGACGCGCCATCTGGCTCGGCGTAAATCTCGCGACGGCGTTCCTCGCCTCCGCGGTCGTCGCGATCTTTCGGCCCGCGCTCGAGCAGGTCGTCATACTCGCAATCCTGATGCCGATCGTAGCCAGCATGGGCGGCGTCGCCGGAAGCCAGACGCTGACGCTGATGATTCGTGGCATGGCGCTCGGCCGCGTCGAGGACTCCAACGCACGCACCCTGTTCCGCAAGGAGATAGCCGTCGGCCTGCTGAACGGGCTGGTATGGGCCGTCGTCGTGGCTGCGGTTACAGTTACGCTGTTCAACAGCTCGCTGGAAGTCGGCGCCGTGATCGGAGTCGCCCTGATCATCAGCATGATCGCCGCAGCACTGGCCGGGTTCGCGATCCCGCTGATTCTGCACAAGATGAAAATCGATCCGGCGCTCGCCGGCACGGTGGTACTGACGACCATCACCGACGTCATCGGCTTCGCCACCTTCCTCGGCCTCGGAACATTGTTCCTGACGTGAGGTTGGCTCAGGCCTGAATGGCTTTCTCGTCGATGTTAAGTATGGGCAACCGCTGCGAATACTCGTCGCTCAGGTCCCGCCAGCCTACGACGCCGCTGGGCTCGTCCAGCGGTACGCCCTGCATGAAGTCGATCACCTGCTGGCGCCGGTCCATCGCGTCAGAGTAGCCGAGACGAATCAGCTCGCGCGTATAACCCGACTCGAACAACAGGTAACTGACGAGCTGGCGCCCGCCGTAGTTCATCGCGCCGAGTCCACGCATCAGGATTCGCACCGGCCGGGGCATCTCGTGCAGGTGGCGCAGCGCGATGTCCCGGACATCCTGGCTCGGCATCATGATCATCGTATCGATGGAGCGTATTGTCGGGAAATCGCCCATCAGCGTCTTCCCGGGCTGCCCGTTGACGATCTGGTTCAATCGCGCGAGACGTTCGAGATCGGACGACAAGCCGTCCATCAACAGCGCATCGAGCATGTAACCGGCGATGCGCCCGAAACTCGGGTACGGCACGATGTCATCCGGACCCGGCTCCGGGTCTTTCTCTTCGTTCCGCACGCCAATGACGAGCAGACGGCGCGCGCCGAGTCGCACGGCCGGCGACAGCGGCGTCGCCTGCCGCATGGCGCCGTCGCCGAAATACTCGCGTCCGATCTGGACGGGCGGGAAGACCAGCGGTGCCGCGACGCTCGCCATCAGGTGATCCAGCGTGATCTCCGCCGGGATACCCATACGGCGAACGCGCCGCCACGGCTCGAACTCCTCGAGTCCCTGGTAAAAAGAGATTGAACGCGCCGAGCCGTAGCCCGCGGCAGTGATCGCGATAGCATCGAGAAAGCCGCGCTCGATGGAATCGTTGATGTGGCTCAACCGAATGTACCGCCCCAGCAATGCCCGCAGCGGACTGTTGTCGAGCAGGGACTTGGGATTCGATCCGAGACGGCCGCCCATGACGATGCTGAACAACCAGTTCGCGCTGGTCTTGAGCATCGTCATCGAGTCACTGCGGAATACCTGCTGCGTCCGGAAGTTACCCCAGACCCGCTCCATGTCGGCGACAGCATGCTGGAAACGCCGCGCCCGCGTGGCGAGTACGATTGAGTTGATCGCCCCGGCCGACGTCCCGCTGATGACGGGGAACGGGCTCGGCGAGCGCTTGGGCATGAGCTCGGCGATCGCCTTCAGGACGCCTACCTGGTAAGCGCAACGGGCGCCGCCACCCGGCAACACGAGCCCGATGTCGCGACTCCACGGTTGCGGACGCGGCGATGAATCC
This sequence comes from uncultured Chromatiaceae bacterium, assembly GCA_964541975.1. Lineage (GTDB taxonomy): Bacteria > Pseudomonadota > Gammaproteobacteria > Steroidobacterales > SMWD01. The sequence continues at coordinate 4,215 of CAZISL010000128.1, forward strand.
CTGATCCTCATGATCTGCCGATGGTAACCAGAACGTCCGATGGCCTACAAGGACAAGTATCGCGTAATACGCCGGCAGCCTCGCCGCCCGGCGGATGATCCCGCATGCACGTTGGTGCGTACCACGATCATCAGGCACGCTGTATCGAAAGCTATCTTGATGACGTGCCGCACGTCCCGCCAGGCAACAGCGGGGGGCGGACACGAACGCATCAATCGGAACCAAAGACGGAGATCGGCAAGATGATCCAGACTACACGCAAACTACTCGGCGGCGTCCTGGTCGCGCTCGTGCTGACCGCAGCAGCCGCCGCCCCGTTCGACGTCGGCGATCCCGCACCCGACTTTCGCCTGCAGGACCAGAAAGGCGACTGGCACTCGCTCGATCAGTATCACGGACAATGGGTCGTGCTCTATTTTTATCCAAAGGACGACACACCCGGATGCACCAAGGAGGCCTGTGCGTTCCGCGATAATATTTTCGCATTCGAGGATGTCGGTGCCGTGATCCTCGGCGTCAGCCTGGACGACGTCGAGTCACATCAGGCGTTCGCCGAGAAATACAGTCTGCCCTTCTCGCTGCTGTCCGACGCGGATGCGAAAACGGCCGGGGACTACGGCGTCCTGAAGAAGCTCGCGACGTTCCGGTATGCGCGCCGCGAATCGTTCATCATCGACCCGAACGGCAATGTCGCGAAGCACTACTCGAAGGTCGACGCCGAGAATCACTCGAAACGCGTTCTGGCGGACCTCCAGGTCCTGATAAAGCCGGCGGCCTAGGCGGTTTCGGAGACGCTAGCGGACGGGTGCGATACGTCGGCTGACCGCTCGAAAATCCTGCCCAGATAGAACGCGAGTCCGGCCCAGACTGACGCGATCCCGGCGCCAACAGCCGCGACCGCGCCGAGACCCAGACCGAGTCCGTCAGTCAGGCCCGCGAACGCGATGCTGCTGACTGCGTCACCCCCACGATACACCGCGATGTCGATGACTGGCTTGGCCTTGAAGCGCGTTTCACGGTCGACTGCCGTGAACAGCATCTCCCGCGCCGGCCTCGTGATCGCGTAGTTGCCTGCGCGCCGACCGACCTGGAACGCCAGCAGTACCGTCAGCAGCGGCGCAACGGCCAGGATCAGCAGGCCGGCCGCAACGAAGACCGGCACCAGCGCGAGTGTGAGCGGCATGCCGAACCGGGTCACGATACGACCCGTAGCGAACATGCCGATAGCGAAGGTCAGGCAGTTGACGATGAAATCGACGCCGCCGAGAATCTGCGTTCGCGTCGCACGATCGAATTCAACCAGCAGGTTCTTCTGCTCGAAGTACGCGAACGAACCGATCGCCGTATACAGCAGGATGAACAAACCGATACCCAACAGGTACGGGTTCGAAAAGAACATCTTGAATCCGGCGAACGGATTCCCGCCGATCCGCGCTGCGCTCAGATCGGCAGTCACATCCTCGTTATGCAGTTCTTTCGACTTCAGGCGCTGCAGATACAGCACGACCGGGATCGTCAACGCGACGATGACCGACGCGATCAGCATCAGCGACTCGGTACCGATCGAGCCCGCCAGCACCGTCGGAACCAGCGGGCCGATCAGGGCGCCGGCGCTCGCGCCGGCCGCTATGAATGCGAACAGCCGTCCCGATTGCTCCTTGTTGAACAGGTCCGACATAAAGCTCCAGAACACGGAGATATGGAACAGGCTGAAGATACTGACCCAGACGTAGAACGTCTTGTCGATCAGCGTGCGGTCCTCAAGCAAACTGACGCCGAAATAAAACGCCACGAACGTCGTGGCGAAGAATGCGTACATGCCAGGTACGAGCACCCTGAACCGTACCTTGGCCACGGCGATTCCATAGAGCGCAACGATAAACAGGCTGACGAAGAAGTTGATATTCCAGAGAAAGCTGACCTCGGTATCGGACCAGTCGCTGGCCATCGCGTCCCGCACGGGCCGCAGAATGTAGTACGCCGCCATCAGCATGAACACGAGACAAAAGGACATGAACAAGGCCTTGATCTCATGCGACTCCACCTTCGAGGCGCGCTTCATCAGGCGCTCGAAGGTGCTCTGCTTGCCATTCTCCATCGACTATCGCCCGTATCGCTGCCGGTCAGTCGCTTTCGAGCGATGCGAACGCTGCGGAGACGTCCGACTTTGCGGGGTTCGTCCCGCTATTAATCTCGAAGGTCTTGTTCCGGGCATCTTCCGAATTCAGCGACGCGACGCAGACGCGCGCGACGTCGGCGCGCGGAATGGCGCCAGCGTCGGTGTCACCCTGCTTGAATACGATCTCGTTCACGCCGCCCTCGGCGTTCGTCAGTCCGCCCGGCCGCACGATCGTGTAAGGCACACCGCTGGAACGCAACGCCTCCTCGCCCTTGAACTTCCACATCAGGACGTTATTAAACATCTTGTTCAGGATATGGTCTTCGTCGGTGACACCCATCGATGACACGAGGATCAGCTGTCGCAGGTTCGCAGCCGCAGCCGCGTCGGCCAGGTTCTTGACGCCGCCGTAGTCGACGAACTCGGGGCCGTTCTTCGGATCGCTCCGGCCTGCGCCGATGGCTGAGATCAGCGCGTCGATGCCGGTCAATGCCGCCTCGATCGTCTCTATGTCGCGGACGTCGCCCTCGGAGAATTCGATCTCGTCGCCGAGCTTCTCGCGTGCCTTGTCGATATCCCGAACGAATGCGCGAACCCGGTAACCGCTCGCCTGCAGCTCTGCGACGATTTCCGAACCGGTTCGACCGGTTGCGCCGGCAACCAGCACCAGTTCGGCCTCGGCCGACTCGCCCTCAATGGGGCCGATACTTGCATCGGTCTGTTGTCCGTTCGCGGCAACCGCGAAGACCGCGGCAATGACCGCGACAAACATGATGCGACAAATACATGTGTTCATCTTCTTGACCTCGACATTACCTCTGCCGCCCCGACTTTCGACGGTCGGGTCAGCGACCGCTGCTCAATGGTTCAAGTCGGCTTTGCGAACCGCTCGGGCATGGGCACTGCCTTGTGGGCCGAGTATATCCGCCCGCATCATCACGTCCGTCCGCCGATCGAGCGGGTTCACTGGCCGGTCACAGACAGGATTCGCATCTCGTTAGTGCCGCCGGTCTCACCCTTGGTCGTGCCCTTCGTGAAGATCACCAGGTCGCCGGGCTCGACGTAACTCAGATGAGTCAGAATTCGACAGACGTCGCGAAATATCGGCTCGGTATGTTCATGCTGGCTGCTGTACGCCACCGGCATGACGCCGCGGTACAGAGCGACACGACACAACGTCGATTCGTTCGGCGTGAAGGCGAAGATTGGAATGTCTGACCGGATACGCGACATCCATTTCGCTGTGGCTCCGGACTCGGTCATCGCGATGATCGCCTTGACCTCCATATGATTCGCTGTATACATGACGGCCATCGCGATCGCTTCATCGACATGCTCGAAACGATCTTCCATGCGATGCCGGCTCATGCGCGACGTGGAATGGTGGTATGACTCGGCGCCGACACAGACCTCGGCCATCGACGCCACTGCCTGGACCGGGTAGTCGCCGACAGCCGTCTCGGCGGACAGCATGACGGCATCGGTGCCGTCCATGACCGCGTTGGCGACGTCGGAAACTTCCGCGCGAGTCGGCATCTGGCTAGTAATCATGGATTCCATCATCTGCGTCGCGGTGATGCACACCTTGTGCCGGGCGCGCGTCATGCGAATGATGCTCTTCTGTATACCGGCGAGTCCAGCGTAGCCCATTTCGACGCCGAGGTCGCCGCGAGCGACCATGACCGCGTCGCTCGCATCGATGATCGGCATGAGGTTATCGATGGCTTCCGAGCGTTCGATCTTGGCGATGACGTGCGCGTCACTGCCATGCTTGCGCAGAATCCTGCGCGCCCGCTTTACGTCCTTCGAAGACTGCACGAACGATACCGCCAGCCAGTCGATACCGAACTCGGCGACGCGTTCGAGATCCGTCTTGTCCTTCTCCGTCAGAGCGGGCGCCGACAGCCCACCGCCCTGCAGATTGATTCCCTTGTTGTTGCCGAGGGGACCTCCGATCGTGACCGTGCAGTCGATTCGGGTGCCGGCCACGGCGTCCACCTTGAGCACGATGTTGCCGTCGTCGAGTAGCATGGTATCGCCTGCGGAGACGTCGTCCGCCAGCTGATCGTACGCGACGCCGACTTCGGTCTCGTCGCCGGCGGCGGGATCCAGCGATGAATCGAGCGCAAATCTCCGGCCGGGCATCAGTTGAACCGGCGCATTCCGGAATTTGTCGATGCGAATCTTCGGACCCTGCAAGTCCCCCAGGATTGCGACGTGTCGGCCGAGCCGCAGGGAGACTTCGCGGATCATGGCGATCTGTCGCTCGTATTCGTCCCAGCTGCCATGTGAAAAATTGAGGCGGATGACATCGGCACCGGCTTCTATTAATTGCCCAAGCTTGTCGGGGGTGTCGACGGCCGGTCCGAAGGTTGCAATGATCTTGGTTCTGCGCATGCGCGGATTATCACACAGGCTTGCTACATTATTCTCCGCTCAATGCGGCGATCGGGAGCCTGCGACAAGAGCCGTATCGCTCGGGACGGTCTGGATGCCGTTACCGCCGGAGGAAGAGAACCTGGCGGGTGAATTCAGCCCGTGGCTCGCTGTTCGAGCATCGCGACAGCCGGCAGTGTCTTGCCCTCGAGAAACTCGAGAAACGCACCGCCGCCGGTCGACACATAGGAGATCCGATCGGTGACGCCGTACTTGTCGAGGGCGGCCAGCGTGTCGCCGCCGCCGGCGATGCTGAACGCATCACTGTCGGCGACCGCATGCGCGATGCGCTCGGTGCCGCCGCCGAACTGGTCGATTTCGAATACGCCCACCGGTCCATTCCAGACGATAGTGCCCGCAGCGGCTAGCATTTCCGCGTACCGTTCCGCCGTCTTCGGACCGATGTCGAGGATCAATTCGTCGGACTCGACCTGGTCAACCGGACGGACCTGCGACGGCGCTGACTCGCTGACTTCGACGGCTACGACAACATCCTCTGGAACCGGGATCTCGGCGCCCGCGGACGCCAACATCATTCGCTTCGCGTCGCCAACCAGGTCCGCCTCATACAGAGACTCGCCGACATCATGTCCCGCAGCCGCGATGAACGTATTGGCGATGCCGCCACCGACGATGAGCTGATCGACCATATCCGACAGGCTGTCGAGCACGGTCAGCTTGGTCGATACCTTCGAACCACCAACGATCGCGACGACCGGTCGGGCTGGCTCCGCCATGGCCTTGTTCAGCGCCTCTAGTTCTGAGACCAGCAACGGCCCCGCACAAGCGACGGGCGCGTATTGCGCGACGCCATGCGTGCTTGCCTGCGCGCGATGCGCCGTGCCGAACGCGTCCATGACAAAGACGTCACACAAGTCCGCCATCTGCCGGGACAGCGTATCGTCGTTGCTCTTCTCGCCCTTGTTGAAGCGGACGTTCTCGCACAGCACGACCTCGCCCGGGCTGACGTCGATACCATCGAGCCAATCGGTCACGAGACGCACGGGCGCGTCCAGCAACTCGCCCAGATGAAGCGCGACCGGCCGCAGGGAGAACTGCTCGTCATACTCGCCCTCGGTCGGCCGGCCGAGATGAGAAAGCAGGATGACCGCAGCGTTCTGCTCAAGCGCCATGCGAATGGTCGGCAGCGTCGCACGAATCCGCGTGTCGCTGGCGACCGCGCCGTTCTTGAGCGGCACGTTCAGATCCAGACGGATCATCACGCGCTGACCACCGAGCGACTGCTCCGACATTCGCGGGACGTTCATGATGTTACGCGTTGACCAGCGCCAGCGTCGTATCGAGCATGCGGTTCGAGAAACCCCACTCGTTGTCGTACCACGCGCAGACCTTGACGAGATTGCCGCCGATGACCTTGGTCATCGTCGCATCATATGTCGACGACGCCGGGTTGTGATTGAAGTCGACCGATACCAGCGGGCCGTCGTTGTACGCCAGCACGCTGCCGAGCGAGTCGTTCCCGGAGCTCGCGGCACGCATGATCTCGTTGATCTCTTCGACACTCGTGTCGCGCCCCGCCTCGAAGGTCAGGTCGACCAGGGACACGTTGATCGTCGGCACGCGCACCGAGAAGCCGTCGAGCTTGCCATTGAGCTCGGGAAGAACGAGTCCGACCGCCGCCGCGGCGCCCGTCTTGGTCGGGATCATCGACATCGTCGCCGAACGAGCCCGGCGCAGATCGCTGTGGTAGACGTCGGTCAGCACCTGGTCGTTGGTATACGCATGAATCGTGTTCATGACACCTTTGACGAGGCCGATCTTCTCGTGCAGCGGCTTGACCATCGGCGCCAGGCAGTTCGTGGTGCACGATGCGTTCGAGATCACCCGGTCCTCGGACGTCAGAATATCTTCGTTCACGCCGTACACGATCGTGGCGTCGATGTCGTTGCCGGCAGGCGCCGAGATCACGACTTTCTTCGCACCGCCTTCCAGGTGGGCGCTCGCCTTCGTCTTGTTATTGAAGATACCCGTGCACTCCATGACGACGTCGACACCGAGTTCGCCCCACGGCAGGTCGGCCGGGTTGCGCTCGGCGAAGACCTTGATCCGATCGCCGTTGACGATGATGCTATCGCCGTCGACCGCGACTTCGCCCGGAAACGGGCCGTGCGCCGAATCAAAGCGGGTCAGGTGAGCGTTCGTCTCGGCATCGCCGAGGTCATTCACGGCGACGACATCGAATTCGGAATTGCGGCCCGATTCGAAAATTGCTCGCAGGACGTTGCGACCGATACGACCGTAACCATTAATCGCGATCTTAAGTGCCATTACTTATTCTCCAGTAATTCCGTTGCTGTTGCCGCCACGTTCTCGGGCGTAAATCCAAAGTGCTCAAACAAAACTCCGGCCGGGGCCGACTCACCGAATCGGTCGAGCCCGACGACGCGACCGCCGGTACCGACAAATCGATACCAGAGACCGGTGCTGCCTGCCTCGATCGCCACGCGCGCCGTGACGGCGGACGGCAATACCGATTCCCGGTAGCTGGCATCCTGCTCGAGAAATAACTCGGCGCAGGGCATCGACACGACGCGCACAGAAATCCCTTCCGCCGTCAGAAGCTCAGCCGCTGACACCGCTAGCCCGACCTCTGAACCGGTCCCAATCAAGACAATAGTGGGATCGCCTTCTCCCGACAATACGTAACCACCACGATGGATGTTCGCACGCTGCGTGGCATCCCGTGTTTGAAAAGGGACGCCCTGCCGCGTCAGGATCAGGCTCGTCGGCCCATCCTGGCGCTCGATTGCGGCGCGCCATGCCACAGCCGTCTCGACGGTGTCGCACGGCCGCCAGACCCGCATGTTGGGAATCAGCCGCAGGCTCGACACGTGCTCGACGGCCTGGTGAGTTGGCCCGTCCTCGCCGAGACCGATCGAATCGTGCGTAAAAACGTGAATCGTGCGGATACGCATCAACGCGGCCATACGCAGCGCGTTGCGGGAGTAGTCCGAGAAGGTCAGGAACGTCCCGCCGTAGGGAATGAACCCGCCGTGCAGCGCGATGCCGTTCAGGATCGCCGCCATGCCGAATTCGCGGACGCCGAACGAGATGTAGTTCCCGCCAGCATCATCGGCCGAGATCAGCTTCGAACCGGCGTGGTTCGTCAGGTTCGAGCCGGTCAGGTCCGCCGATCCACCGATCAGTTCGGGCAGGTCCGGCGCGAACGCGTTCAGCGCTATCAGGGACGCCTTGCGCGTGGCGACGGTCTCGGCATCGCCATCGATCATCTCGAGGGCGCGGTCGGCGAACTCAGACCAGTCTTCCGGCAATTCACCGGCCATACGTCGCCGAAACTCAGCGGCGAGGTCGGGATGCTCGCGCGTGTAGGCTTCCAGTAGTTCCCCCCACTCGCCCGAAAACGCGGCGCCCGCCGCGGTCGCGTCCCAACTGGCGTAGACCTCGTCCGGAATCGAGAACGGCGGTTCGCTCCAACCCAGTCGTTTCCGCGTCGCCGCGACTTCGTCGTCGCCCAGCGGCGCGCCGTGCGTCGCCTCGGTGCCCTGCTTGTTCGGCGAGCCGAAACCGATCACCGTCTTGCAGCAGATCAGCGTCGGTTGCTCTGCGTTGTCGCGCGCCGCCTCGATCGCCGCGCGAATATCGTCCGGGTCGTGTCCGTCGACGTCGCGTACGACCTGCCATCCATAGGCTTCGAAGCGCTTCGGCGTATCGTCCGTGAACCACCCCTCGACTTCGCCATCGATCGAGATGCCGTTGTCGTCATACAGGCAAATCAGCTTGCCGAGCCTGAGCGTGCCGGCCAGCGAGCACGCCTCGTGCGAAATGCCTTCCATCAGGCAGCCGTCGCCGAGAAACACGTAGGTGTAGTGATCGACGATTTGGTGGTCTGGCCGATTGAACTGCGCCGCCAGGACCTTCTCGGCGAGCGCCATCCCGACCGCGTTCGTGACACCCTGGCCGAGCGGGCCCGTCGTCGTCTCGATGCCGAGCTCGGGCTCCCGTTCCGGATGCCCCGCCGTGGGCGAACCGAGCTGCCGGAAGTTGCGAAGATGATCCATCGTCAACGGATAGCCGCTCAGGTGCAGCAGTCCGTAGAGCAACATCGAGCCATGGCCGTTGGACAGCACGAAGCGGTCGCGGTCGGGCCAGATCGGATTCGACGGATCGTGCTGCAGGAAATCGTTCCACAACACCTCAGCGATGTCGGCCATGCCCATCGGCATGCCCGGGTGCCCGGAATTAGCAGCCTGCACGGCGTCCATAGCCAGAACGCGCAGGGCATTGGCCAGTTCGATTCGCTCGGGGCGGCTGACAGCTGTTGTTGGTGTTGTCGCCATCGGTCTATAGCCTTGTCATAAGGCCGCGCATTGTCGCGTACTCGTTGGTGGCTGGCAATACGAGTCAACCGACCCACAGCTGCGGATTCGGCCGCGCGAGCCCAGCGACCGCGCGGGCCAGCCGGGGCCGGCATGGCACCGTCAGTCGTGCCGCTGCGCCTGGCCCGACGTTTACCGATGGCGCCGAACCGCCGATCTGGGCTTATAATGGACGGTTTAGACAATCAACAATAGGCATCTACCCGATGGGAAACCGTAAACTGTTCACTTCCGAGTCCGTATCCGAAGGCCATCCCGACAAGATGGCAGACCAGATCTCCGACGCGATCGTCGATGCGATCCTGACAGAGGACCCCAAATCCCGAATCGCCGCCGAGACGATGATCAAGACCGGCTTCGTCGTGCTGGCGGGCGAGGTCAAGACGAACGCGAGAATCGATTTCGAGGAAATCGTTCGCGAGGTCGTCTGCGACATCGGCTACGACGATTCGGACAAGGGTTTCGACGGCAAGACCTGCGGCGTGCTGAACGCGCTCGGCAAGCAGTCCGGGGATATCAACATGGGTGTCGATCGCGCCGAGGAGAAGCATCAGGGTGCGGGCGACCAGGGCATGATGTTCGGCTATGCGTCGAACGAGACCGACGTGTTGATGCCGGCGCCGATCACCTTCGCTCATCGCCTCGTGCATCAGCAGGCCAAGGTCCGCAAGGACGGCACGCTGCCGTGGCTGCTGCCGGACGCCAAGAGCCAGCTGACCTTTATCTACGAAGACGACAAGCCCGTCGGCATCGACGCGATCGTATTGTCGACGCAGCACACGCGCGACGTCTCGAATGAAGATATCCGCGCCGGCGTCATCGACCACATCATCAAGCCAATTATCCCGGCCAACTGGCTCGCGACGGTCGATGCCGACAAGATTCACGTCAATCCGACCGGCCGATTCGAGACGGGCGGCCCCGAAGGCGACTGCGGCCTGACCGGGCGCAAGATTATCGTCGACACGTATGGCGGCATGGCCCGTCACGGTGGCGGCGCGTTCTCCGGCAAGGACCCGTCGAAGGTCGATCGCAGCGCGGCCTATGCGGCCCGCTGGGTGGCGAAGAACCTGGTGGCTGCCGGCCTCGCCGAGCGCTGCGAGGTGCAGATCGCCAACGCCATCGGCGTCGCGGAGCCGGTCTCGATCCGGGTCGACGCCTTCGGAACCGGCGCCGTCGAGGAGAGCGCGCTCGAGCGTCTCGTTCGCAAGCACTTCGATCTCACGCCCCGGGGCATCGACGAGGCGCTCCGCCTGAGGCGGCCCATCTATCGGGCCACCTCCTACCACGGCCACTTCGGCCGGGAGAACGCGGGCTTCCCGTGGGAGGAGACCGACAAGGCCGAGGCCATCCGCCGGGACCTCTGATGGGGGAGGGCGCTCGCCGGTGCCGCCCCAATTCCGCAAGTGGACGGGTTTTCCTTGACCTGACGCGGACTTCGTGCGATATCACCGCTCGCCAGTCGTAAAGCAGACGAGGGGGGAGTCGGTGACCTTCGTGCGCATGGCCTCCCTTGCGGTCGTGACCACGGCTCTGCTCGCCGGTGGGGCGGGTGCTGACGGGGGTGCGGCTGACGCCGAGGTCGTCGTGCGGGTCCGGCTCCTCGAGGGCGACGGGCCGATCGTCGTGGAGGGACGGGGGCTCGGGCGCAAGAAGATCGCAGCGACTCGGCGTGGGCTTCGCGTCGACGGCGGCTCCCCGGTGCGGCGCTGGCGCGTCGACGGGGCCGACGAGACCTTGTGGGTGGGCAGCGCCAGGGGGCGCGGCCGGGGAGGGGCAGGCAGCGGTGGGGGCTTTCGGGGGGGGGGGGG
>CAZISL010000129.1:0-11957 GCA_964541975.1 uncultured Chromatiaceae bacterium
CCGGCTTCCCGGTTATCATAGCGGCGTTGTTGTTGAGGAGCGCAGGCATGAGACGCGTGGTTGCCCTGCTGGGTATTGGTTTATTTGGTGTGCAGGCTGCGGCCGACGAAGTCGATGTCGGCCTGAATGCCGACGCCTTCCGTGCGACGTACATGCACGAATTTCGCAGTAATGCTCTGCAGGTCGACGGTGGCTGGATGTACCACTCGGACAACGGCAGCGTCGTTCACGTTGGTCTGAACCTCTCGGACGTCGCGTCGAATTCCAAGGATCTCGTCGCCGGCCTGGGCGGGCGGCTCGCCTACCAGGACGGCGAGGGCAGCGGCCAGAGCGGATTCGCCGTGCCGATCGGCGGATTCCTGTATTTCACGCCGCAGAAGTACAACCGCATCACCTTCGGGTTTGCAGCTTATTTCGCGCCGGACGTGCTGAGCATGGGTGATTCGACGAAGTACGAGGATTACACGCTCAGGCTCGCCTACAACGTCATGCGGCAGGCGGACATCTACGTCGGTGCGCGTTACGTCAAGGGCGAGTACAAGAACGCGCCCGATGTCTATTTCGACACGGGAATGCACATCGGCTTCACGCTGAAGTTTTGAGCCCGCGGCACGCTATTATTGACGACGTAAGACCAGGTGACAGAGAAACGAGCGAGACGACATGGCAGGTCACAGTAAATGGGCGAATATTCAGCACCGCAAGGGCGCGCAGGACAAGAAGCGCGGCAAGCTGTTTACCAAGCTGATTCGTGAGATCAACGTGGCGGCGCGAGCGGGCGGCGGCGATCCGGACGCGAATCCGCGGCTGCGGCTGGCGATCGACAAGGCCAAGGCGCAGAGCATGCCCAAGGACAACATCGAACGCGCGGTCAAGCGCGGTTCGGGGCAACTGGACGGTGACGACTACGAAGAGATCCTCTACGAGGGTTACGGACCGGGTGGCGTCGCGGTCATGGTCGATTGCCTCACCGACAACCGCAACCGCACCGTCGCGGATGTGCGGCATGCGTTCGCGAAATTCGGCGGCAATCTCGGCGCCGACGGGTCGGTCGCGTATCTGTTCAACAAGGTCGGATTGATCAGCTATCCGTCCGGCGTCGAAGAAGACGCGATCATGGAAACCGCGATCGAGGCCGGTGCGGAAGACGTCATCGCTAACGACGATGGATCGGTCGACGTACTGACGGATCCGGCCGACTTCGAGCAGGTCAAGACAGGCCTCGACTCAGGCGGTGTCGCGGCAGAGGTCGCCGAGGTCACGATGCGCGCCTCGGTAGCCGCGACGCTCGGCGAGAAGGAAGCCTCCAGCATGATGAAGTTGCTCGAGATGCTCGAGGATCTCGACGACGTCCAGCAGGTTTATTCCAACGCCGAAATCCCGGATGAAATCCTCGCAGCGTTGCAATAGATAGATGAGCTCGTGAACGGCGTCACACGCATCCTCGGCATCGATCCCGGGTCCCGGATTACCGGATACGGCATCATCGATTCCGACGGGGCGAAGACCCGGTACGTCGCCAGCGGCTGCATTCGCGTCGGTAACGGCGCGTTTCCCGGCCGACTCAATGCAATCTTCTCGGCCATCGGCGAACTCGTCGCCGAGTTCGCGCCGCAGGACGTCGCGGTCGAACAGGTCTTCATGCATCGCAACGCGGACAGCGCGCTGAAGCTCGGGCAGGCGCGCGCGGCCGCCATCTGTGGCACGTTCGGTGGCGCCACGGTCATTTATGAATACGCGGCGCGCGAGATCAAGCAGGCGATCGTCGGCCGCGGCGGTGCGGACAAGGAACAGGTGCAGCACATGGTCAAGGCGATCCTCGCCCTCGAGGACATGCCGCTCACCGATGAGGCAGACGCGCTCGCAGCGGCGATCTGCCACGCCCACAGCCATCGACTGAAACAAACGCTGAGCAGGAGCGGACCCGCGCGAAGACGCGGCTCCAGCTGGCGCAAGTTCGCCGGATAACTGTGCGATGATCGGCGCATGATCGGATTCGTTCGCGGCCGCCTGGCACACAAGGAACCACCGTGGGTCGTCATCGATGTCGGCGGCGTCGGCTATGAGATCGAGGCGCCCATGTCGACGATCTTCCGTCTCCCCGATGTCGGCAAAGACGTGCAACTCTGCACGCACCTCGTCGTGCGCGAAGACGCGCAGACCCTGTTCGGTTTTTCCACCGAGGAAGAACGCAGCCTGTTTCGCAACCTGATCAAGGTCAGCGGTGTCGGCGCCAAATTGGCGCTGACCATCCTGTCGGGCATCAGTGTCGACGGGTTCAGGCAATGCGTGCTGGCGGAGGACAAGGCGGCGCTGACCCGCTTGCCGGGCATCGGCCGCAAAACGGCCGAACGGCTGATCCTCGACATGCGCGACCGGATCGATGGTGCGGCGCTGGCGACCGGCGGCGTTGCCGTCCGGCCCGGCGAACCCGCGTCCGCGCGCGCGGACGCGTTCAACGCGCTGGTCAGCCTCGGCTACAAGCCCGGTGAGGTGCAGAAGATGCTCGACAAGGTCGACACCGACGGCGTCGATACCGAGGATATTCTCCGGTCGGTGTTGCGGTCGGCTGCGACATGAGCGAGGAGCGACTGATTGCAGGCGACGGCCGGGACGAAGATGCCGCGGTCGAACTCGCTATCCGCCCGCAGACGCTCGACGACTACGTCGGGCAGGAGCCCGTCAAGCGGCAGATGCGGATCTTCGTATCGGCCGCGGCCAAGCGCGGCGACGCCCTCGATCATGTGCTGATCTTCGGTCCACCCGGGCTCGGCAAGACCACGCTCGCGCATATCGTCGCGAACGAAATGGGCGTCAACATGCGCCACACATCGGGGCCCGTGCTGGAACGCCCCGGAGATCTCGCGGCGATGCTGACGAACCTGGAACCGCACGACGTCCTGTTCGTCGACGAGATCCACCGGCTGAGCCCGGTCGTGGAGGAGGTGCTGTACCCGGCCATGGAGGATTTCCAGCTCGATATCATGATCGGCGAGGGCCCGGCGGCCCGGTCGATCAAGCTGGACGTGCCGCCGTTCACCCTGGTCGGCGCGACGACGCGCGCGGGCCTCCTGACATCGCCGCTGCGCGACCGCTTCGGTATCGTCCAGCGACTCGAGTTCTACTCCGACGATGAACTGCGCCATATCGTCATGCGCTCGGCCGACATCATCGGCGTGCCGATCGACACGGACGGCGCATCGCAGATCGCCTCGCGGGCTCGTGGCACGCCGCGCATCGCCAACCGCCTGTTACGACGCGTCCGCGACTACGCCGAGGTGGAGGGCGACGGCCGGGTCGACGCCGCGACGGCGGCCGCGGCCATGGACATGCTCGACGTCGACGTCAACGGCTTCGACTTCATGGACCGCAAGCTGCTGATGTCGATCATCGATAGTTTCGACGGCGGGCCCGTTGGAGTCGAGTCCCTGGCGGCCGCCATCGGCGAAGAGCGCGGCACGATCGAGGATGTGCTGGAGCCGTATCTCATTCAGCAGGGCTTCCTGATGCGGACGCCGCGCGGCCGCGTAGCGACCCGCCGCGCCTACCTGCATTTCGGCCTGGAGGCGCCGCAGCGTCGTGACGACGCGACGATGCCGCTGTTCGACCCGGATGCCGATTCCGGTTGAACCGCCGCGGGCCCGCCCGTCGGGCCGGTGGCTTATCCCTTACGACCCACTCATAATAGGCCCGTTGTTGTAGGTTGGATTGGGCGCCCGTCACCCGGTTAGGGTGACGGCTATTCGTGTATGAGCGACTGGCATACGTTCGACGTCCGCGTGTATTTCGAGGATACCGATGCGCAGGGTGTCGTCTATTTCGCCAATTACCTGAAATTCATGGAACGCGGCCGCACCGAGTGGCTGCGTGACCTGGGTATTCAGCAGGACGAGTTGATCGAGGAACATGGCGTCTGCTTCGCGTTGACCGAGAGCGACGCACGGTTTCTTCGGCCGGCGCGTTTCAACGACCGTCTGCAGGTACGCAGCCGGCTCGTCGAACACAGCCGCGTGCGCTTCGAACTCGAGCAGGCGGTCAGGCGCGTTGACGGCGAGGTGCTGTGCAGCGCGCGCTGCGTGGCGGCCTGCATCGACGCAACTTCGTTTCGTCCGCGGCGCATACCCGCGGACGTGTTGGCGACCGTTACAGCCTCAGCCGCATCGAATAAATAACGCGTAGAGCCGGCCGCCTGATTGGGTGCCGGCGCTTCAGGGAGGAACTTTCACAGATGACCGGTAACCTGTCTTTCTTCGAACTGGTAGTCTCGGCGAGTTTCGTCGTGCAACTGGTCCTGGTGTTGTTGCTGGCGGCGTCCGTCGCTTCGTGGGCCATCATCCTGCGCAAGCAAAGGGTGCTGCGCCGTGCAGTGTCCGGTTCGGACGCGTTCGAATCGAGTTTCTGGTCGGGTGGCGACCTGACGGCGATCTATCGCGAGATCACGAAGGCGGGCACGGCGCCGTCGGACATGGCGGGCGTTTTCGAGGCTGGTTTTCGGGCGTTTCGCCGACTCAAGGAGCAGCCGGGCATGAGTCCGGGCCTCGTTGTCGAAGGCGCGCAGCGCGCCATGCGCGTCGCGCAGTTGCGGGAGATGGACCGTCTGGAGCAGAACCTCGCGACGCTCGCGACGATCGGCTCGACGAGCCCTTACGTGGGCCTGTTCGGCACCGTCTGGGGCATCATGAATTCGTTTTCCGCGCTCGGGAACGTCCAGTCGGCGACGCTCGCGATGGTCGCGCCCGGCATCGCCGAGGCGCTGATCGCGACGGCGATGGGCCTGTTCGCGGCGATCCCGGCGGTCATCGCCTACAACCGGTATGCCGACAAGGTGGGGCGTCTCGAGGTGCGGTTCGATACCTTCGCCGAGGAGTTCTCGACGATCCTGCAACGACACGCGCACGATAAGCCCGTGGCGCAGGCGCTCAGTTCATGAGCGGCGTGCGCAAGCGCCGGCTGATGGCTGAGATCAACGTCGTACCGTACATTGACGTCATGCTCGTGTTGCTGATCATCTTCATGGTCACGGCGCCGCTGCTGACCCAGGGCATCGAGGTCGAATTGCCAAAGGCCGGCGCGGAACCGATCGATCCGACCGAAAGCGCCGAACCCCTGGTGCTGTCGGTCGATGCGGAAGGCAACCTGTACCTGAATGTCGGGGAGGATGAAGACAGCCCGGTTGACGCCGCTCGCATCGTGCAGATGGCCACGACGGTGCTGGAGCGCAAGCCCGAGACGCCGGTGCTGGTGAAGGCGGATTTCCGCGTGGCGTACGGCAGCGTCGTGTCGGCCATGGTTCTGTTGCAACGTGCCGGCGCCGAGAAAGTCGGTTTCCTGACGGATCCGGCGGAACTGGAAACCCTGCCGGCAGGGTGAGCGTGCGACGATCGTGTCCAGCATTACCCGAGATTCTTCTTACGGCCTCGTGCTATCCGTGCTCGGGCATGTGGCGTTGCTCGCGGTCCTCGGCATGCGCCTGATCAGCCTGCCCGCGCCGGAGATCCCGCGCGTGCCCCTGGCGATCGAGGCGACGGTGATCGACGCCGGCGCGCTCCGGCGTCGCGAGGAAGAAGTGCAACAGCGTCAGGCGGCGATTGAACGCCAAAGGCAGGCCGAGCAGGAAGAACAGCGCAGGCAGCAACAAGCCGAACGACAGCGCGTCGAGGCCGAGCGGCAGAAAGCCGAGCAATCCCGCGTCGCGGCTGAACGCAAGGCAGAAGCTGAGCGCCAGGCGGAAGTCGAACGAAAAGCGGCAGCGGAGCGCAAAGCGGTGGCCGAGCGCAAGGCAGCCGAGGAGGCGCGGATCGCGGAACAGAAACGCGCGGCCGAGGCCGAGCAGAAACGGGTCGAGGAAGCGCGCATGGCCGAGCAGAAGCGCCAGCAGGCGCAACGTCAGGCGGAGTTCCAGGCGGAGCTCGAGGCCGAGGAACAGCGGCTTGCGGCGATCTCTTCCGGTAAACAGGCTCAGTATCTCGCCTTGATCCGCAATCGTGTCGAGCGGAACTGGGTCAGGCCCGGGAGCGCGATTCCGGGTATCGAGTGTGTCGTGCACGTCACCCAGATTCCGGGCGGAGACGTGGTGAACGTGCGCGTCGGGCAGTGCAATGGCGATGCCAGCGTCGTTCGATCGATCATCGCAGCGGTCAATAAGTCGGCGCCGTTGCCGCGGCCCTCCGATCCGACGCTGTTCGATAAAAACTTGCGCTTCACCTTCAAACCGGAAGAATAGCGTCCAGCCAGAATGGAGATCAGATTGCGAATGAAACAGCGCATCACAAACCTTTTAGCGGCCCTGGTCATGGTGGCCGCGACGATGTCACCGGCCGGCGCGGAACTGCGCATAGAAATCAGCCAGGGTGTCGAGAAAGCGGTGCCGATTGCCGTCGTGCCGTTCGGTTGGGACGGGCAGGGCGCGGCGCCCTTCGACGTGTCGGGCCTCGTCGCAGCCGACCTCGAGCGCAGCGGCCGCTTCAAGGCGCTGCCGCCGCGGGACATGCTGGAGCGCCCCACCACCGCGCGCGCGATCGATTTTGCTGACTGGCGGCTGATGGGTATCGAAGTCATCATCATCGGCCGTCTGGTCGAGAATGCCGCGGACGACTACCAGATTCAGTTCCAGGTCTTCGACGCGTTTCGCGGGGAACAGTTGCTCGGGTATCGGCAGCCGGCGAAGAAGTCGCAGCTGCGCAGCGCAAGTCACCTGGTGGCCGACAAGATCTATGAGCAACTGACCGGAATCCCGGGCGTTTTTTCGACTCGCATCGCCTATATCACGGTCGATGGAACCATCGGCGAGCAGGTCTCGCGTCTGGTCATTGCGGATGCCGACGGCGAGAATGCGCGGGTGCTGGTTGAATCCGGCGATCCGCTGATGTCGCCGACCTGGTCACCGGACGGCCGCAAGATTGCCTACGTGTCGTTCGAGAAGAAGCGCTCGTCGGTGTACGTTCAGACTTTGCGGTCGGGGGCACGGCAACGCGTATCGAGTCGCGAGGGCGTCAATGGCGCGCCGGCCTGGTCGCCGGACGGCCGGAAACTGGCGCTGACGCTGTCGAAAACGGACGGCAACCTCGATGTGTATACGCTGGATCTCGCCTCCCAGGTCTTGACCCGGTTGACCGAGCGCCCGTCGATCGACACGGAGCCGGCCTGGTCGCAGGACGGCGACGAGATCTTTTTTACCTCCGATCGCGGCGGGCGGCCGCAGGTCTACCGCGTGCCCGCGACGGGCGGACGCGCCGAGCGGGTCAGCTTCGAGGGCTCCTACAACGCGCGACCGCGCCTGGCCCCGGGCGGGCAGGAGCTGGCCGTGGTGCATAACGACCGGGGCAACTATAGAATTGCGCTGATCGAGCTGAAGCGGGGGGTTACGCAGGTGCTGACGAGCGGTTCGCTGGACGAGTCGCCGAGTTTCGCGCCGAACGGTGAGACGCTGATTTATGCGACGCGGCAGGGGGAGCGCGGCGTGCTGGCGACCGTCACGAAGGACGGCCGGATTCATCAGCGCATATCGGCCGTCGCTGGCGACGTGCGCGAGCCCGCCTGGTCGCCTTATCGTACGCCCTAGTTTATTCAATAAAAATAATTACTTAAGATATGTAATTAATCTGTTTTGTTGGTTGTGAAGGAGCTTTGGCCAATGGATTTAATAAGAATTGTCGTACTTACGGCATTGCTCGGTCTCGTCGTTGCTTGCGGTGGCAAGTCCGGCACCGCCATGGACGACGTCGCTGGAGGTGGCCAGGACGGCTACGGCAGCGGTTCGGGCGCGAGTTCGTCCGGCGCCGGCGATGGCGGACTCGCGGAAGGCGGTGCCTTCGGTTCGGGTGCGGACGGCGATCTGCGCGCGCTGGACAACCGCGTCATCTACTTCGCTTTCGACCAGAGCGATGTCGATCCTGACTCGGTTGCCCTTCTGGAGGAGCATGGTGCGTATCTTGCGGGCCGCACTGCCATGAGCGTGCGCCTAGAAGGCCACGCTGACGAGCGCGGGAGCCGTGAATACAATATCGGTCTCGGCGAACGTCGGGCACAGGCGGTCCGGCGGATCCTGCTGTTGCAGGGCGTCGTTGCCTCCCAGCTGAGCACGGTCAGCTATGGCGAAGAACGGCCGGCGGTACTCGGCAGTGACGAGGAGGCGTGGAGCCTGAATCGTCGCGTCGAACTCGTTTACACGGACTGACGCTGACCGGCGCAGCGAATGACTCGGAGCACAGCGATGTTAAGCGTTCGGTACGTTCTGTTCGGTTTGGGCCTCGTGGCGATGGCGGGGTGCGAAGGGATGTTGTCCAAGGAAGACGACCCGATGTACCTGAAGATGAACGAACTCGACAGTCGCCTGGCGCGCGTCGAGCGCCTCGTCGACAACGAAGGCCTCGCCAACCTGATGGCTCAGCTGGACGCAATGCAGAAAGACGTGGCGGCGTTGCGCAATGACGTCGAGACCTTGCAGTACCAGGCCGGGCAATCGAACGACCGGCAGAAGGATCTGTACGTCGACATCGATCTGCGTCTGCAGGCGTTAGAGAAAGCCAACGCCAATCTCGACGTGTTCGAGGGCGGCAGCCTGAGTCCGGGGCAATTGCCGGTGCCGGGCGGTACCGATCGCGCCAACTACCAGGCGGCGTTCGAGTTGCTCAAACAGGGGCGCTACGACCAGGCGGCGATCGCCCTGCAGCAATTCATGGTCGCGTTTCCGAGCAGCGAGTTGTCGGACAACGCGCAGTACTGGCTGGCGGAAACGTACTACGTGACGCAGAAGTACAAGCAGGCGTTGCCGGCTTTCCAGGCGGTAATCGATCGCTATCCCGATTCGCGGAAGATCCCGGATGCGCTGCTGAAGATCGGTTACTGCAACTACGAATTGAAGCGGATGGGCGCGGCGGAAAAGGCCCTGCAGGCCGTTGCCGCGGATTACCCGGAGACGACGGCCGCGCGTCTCGCGAGCCAGCGGCTCGAGCGCATCAGCAGCGAGCAGCCGTAGGGATGCCGCTGCCGCGCGTGCGGCAGACCAGAGCGGAGTGATGAGCGACAGTACCGCGGATCCCCGATCGGATGACGTGCGATTGCGCGTGACCGAGATCTTTCATTCCATCCAGGGCGAGGCGCGGCCCGTCGGATGTCCGACGGCTTTCGTGCGGCTGACCGGGTGTCCGTTGCGTTGTACGTTCTGTGATACGGAATACGCATTTCATGGCGGCGAGAAGATTGGCCTCGCGGACGTCCTCGAGCGTGTCTCTGCGTTCGACACACAGCACGTATGCGTAACAGGTGGTGAGCCACTCGCCCAGTCGAATTGCAGGGTATTGCTGACCGCGCTGTGCGATGCGGGCTATGACGTGTCCTTGGAAACGAGCGGCGCGCTGGACATAGCCGGGGTCGACCCGCGGGTGACGGTCGTCATGGACATCAAGACGCCGGGTTCGGGCGAGAGCGACAAGAATCGTTGGGAGAACCTGGCGCTTCTGAAACCCGATGATCAGCTGAAATTCGTCGTCGCCGATCGGGCGGACTACGAATGGTCGCGCGCTGTATTCGCCGAGCATGGGTTGGCGGATCGCTGCCCCGTGCTGTTTTCGCCGGTCTGGGGAGGCGACCTCGCTCGGCAATTGGCCGAATGGATACTGGAGGACCAACTCGACGTGCGCTTCCAGATTCAGCTGCACAAGATTCTATGGGGCGATGAGCCTGGTCACTGAGGTGAGCACGCCAATGTACATGAGGACATCGACTTGACGAAGGCCGTGGTATTGCTCTCGGGTGGCATGGATTCTGCGACGTGTCTCGCAATCGCGCGGGCGGAAGGCTTCGCTTGCTATGCATTGAGTTTCGACTACGGCCAGCGGCACACGGCCGAACTGGGCGCCGCCGTCGCGGTGGCGCGAGCGGTGGGCGTGTCGGCTCACCAATTGTTGCGGATGGATCTCGGCACGATTGGTGGGTCGGCTTTGACGGACGACCGAATCGACGTGCCCGAGACCGCCAGCGACGATATACCGATCACTTACGTGCCGGCGCGCAACACCGTGTTCCTGTCTTTCGCACTAGGTTGGGCCGAGGTGCTCGACGCCGATCGGATCTACGTGGGAGTCAACGCGGTCGACTACTCCGGTTATCCGGATTGTCGACCCGAGTACATCGACGCATTCCAGCGCGTTGCCGATCTGGCGACGAGACGCAGCGTCGAGGGAAACCCGATTCGCATCGAGACGCCCCTGATCGACCTGAGCAAGAGCGATATCATCCGTCGCGGCACAGAGCTCGGAATCGACTACGGCATGACGGTGTCCTGCTACCAGGCCGATGGGGATGGGCGAGCTTGTGGCGTATGTGACGCCTGTCGGCTGCGGCGCGCGGGCTTCGCCGAGGCGGGGGTCCCCGATCCGACCCGCTACAAAACGGGTTGAAAGCAATTTTGCCGCGCATCTTGCCGGGAGAGCGGGGCAGCGCGTACAATCGCGCCCGTCCGGCGCATCTGTCGCCCGACCTCCCTGAAGGTTTTAGTCCTTGGGCCGTTAGCTCAGTTGGTAGAGCAGTTGGCTTTTAACCAATTGGTCGTAGGTTCGAATCCTACACGGCCCACCATTTTCCGTTAGTGATCAGACGCCTAATATGATGTTCGCTTTCGGCCAACTTCGAACGTCGACGACGCAAAGAAAATCAGGCGCAATGCCGGGTCATTCATGGCGCGTTCAGGTCGGCGGCCACCCCTCAAACGTTGTTGCGCACCCGCACTGATGGACTTTCAAGTCTGCGATTCCGATCTGGAGCAACCTTGACCTTCGGCATCGACTCATTACGCCGATCCAAACCGGCAAACCAAGTAACGAGTTCATCGAGGCTCATGCCAGATTCACCGGCCTCAATGCGGTCACTGCGAAGGTTCAAGATGTAGTAAGTGCCTGCGGTAGGGCCGAACCACCACTGGCCAATTGCACGGTCGAGTGCTCTTGCCTTTATGCAGAGTTTCAGAAGCGTGGCGCTGTGTTTAGCGTTCATTATTTTGACTCCCAATATCAAAGCTTCTTAGTGGCTTTTGATTGCGTCATCGAGGATGTCGAGAAGAACTATACCAAGAACGGGGCGATACCTCCAACTTATGTCAAATTTGGGCTCCAAGCCGTTAGAAAATCTACTAATTGAGGAACGAACATCACGTTGAATCATTCCGGTGACGCTAACTAGCGGATTTGGGACGAAAGCAGCCGTCGAGCCAGGAATCAGGTTAATGACCGCTTCCAGACCAGAAAGCAGTCATGCATGGAGCAAGGAAATCAGGCGGCTGAACTTCGCCTAACAGCGAATTGCGGACATTCGCCGCATAACAGAAGGCCCCGCTGAATAACGGGGCCAAAATTATCTTGGAGGATGTTGTCGGTTAAGGGGAGCCGACGGAAAAATACTGCGCCGATCTTGGCACTGGTGGTATACGTAGTTGCCACCACCCCGAAGCGAGTTCCTAATACCGTTCATCAGATCAAGCTCAAGATGCTTTTCGACGCATCCGGCCGAGTAAACCAATTGCTGAAGCGAACAACCAGGCTGCCGCTGGCACCGGCACTGTAGCGTCAGGCAACTGCCAAGCGTTGATCTGCTGAACTTCAGGACCGGAGATTGTTAGCTCCTGCAATGCAGAATCGGCGGTGAAAATCCCCAACGTAAATTGGCCAAAGGGTGCCGTCGGAGCATTCCCTGGGTCGGCCTCCAGCGTGACCGAATTACCACCCGACTTGAAAGTAACTTTTCGATCATTACAGCCAACGTAGCCCGCGGGAGGACTAGCGATACTGCCGTGCAGAGGTGAATGGCGACTTCCGACAGGAAGCGGATATCCGCCCAAAAAAGAAAAACCCGGCACGAAGCCGGGTTCTCCCAGATACGCGAGGCGTATCTCAAGCGATTAGGCAGCTTTCAGGTTGCTAGCCGCAAGTTTGCCGCGCTCAGTGACGACGTCGTAACTGACG
>CAZISL010000130.1:0-24861 GCA_964541975.1 uncultured Chromatiaceae bacterium
CTGTTCGACGAAGCCACCGAACGCCTCGCCGAATGGATCAGGAACGGCGAACTGAAACCCGTCGAAGACATCGTCGACGGGTTCGACAACATGCCCGACGCCCTCGCCCGCCTCTACGCCGGCGACAACGTCGGTGTGCAAGTCTGCCGGGTACGCGAAGAACCGAATCACTGACCGCCAGGAGACGCGCATCGCAAGCATGACAGAGCGAGAGTCAAGCGAGCGACAGAGGCGTCAAGGGATTACCCGGACAAGTTCTGAGACCGTGCGCGGCAGGGACGCCGCGCCCGAGCCTACACGGACGTATTCACGGTGTGTCTCAGAACTTGTCCGGGGAATCCCCGAGGCTGACAAACCACGAACGAGCACTATCGCAAACTGAATTTCGCAAAGATCCTGAACGACGACATGAGCAACACCGACACCGTCCGCTTCCAACGCGCCAACTACGTCGTCACCGACCTGGACCGCGCCCTGGTCCTGTACCGCGACATCCTCGGCATGACCGTCGAATTCATGCATGACTCCGAGCCCGACTCCTATTCCTACCCGGTGTTCGAGATCGACACGCAAGCGCAGCTGCGCTTCTGCGTACTGAACACGGCGACGCAGCCGCGGGTCATGGCGCTGACGGAGATCAGGGGTATTGAATTTCCCGCAACTCCAATGCCGCGCCGCGCCGCGATCGTGCTGGCCGTGCCGAACGTCGACGAAGTCCTCGCGGGCTGCGCGAAAGCGGACTTCCACATTTACCCGGAGGAGCAACTCGTCACACACGACGGTCGCACCGGCCGCGAGATCGGCATCGTCGACGATGATGGCAACCTGGTCGTGATCTACCACATCGAAACGCACCCGTGACGCGCGGTAGCTACAAGTACGCGTGGTACACCGTCGTCCTGCTGACGATCGCGTACATCTTCTCGTTCGTCGACCGCTACATCCTCGGCCTGCTCGTGCAACCGATCAAGGACGACCTCGGTCTGAGCGACACCGAGATCGGGCTCCTGCTCGGACCGGCGTTCGCGTTGTTCTATACGACGATGGGGCTTCCGCTCGGCTGGCTCGCGGATCGGGCACGGCGCACGTGGATCGTCAGCGCCGGCATCGCGATCTGGTCCCTCGCGACTGCCGCCTGCGGACTGGCCCGCAGCTTCGGACAACTCTTCCTCGCCCGCGTGAGCGTCGGCGTCGGCGAGGCGACGCTGAGTCCCTGCGCTCTGTCGATGATCGCCGACAGCTTCCCCGAAGAACGGCGCGGCAAACCGATTGCTTTCTACTCGGCCGCGCTGACGCTCGGCGCCGGTATCGCATCGCTGGCTGGCGCCAGCGTGCTGACCTGGTCAAAGACCGTCACCGACATCGACCTGCCGCTCGTAGGACAGGTCGCGCCGTGGCAGTTCGCATTCATCATGGTTGGACTGCCGGGCCTGCCGCTCGCCGTCATGATGTTCTTCCTGCGAGAACCCAAACGCCAGGATCTCGCCGAGATCGGCGATGGTGGCAAGGCGGGACTGATGGACGCGCTGCGCTACATCGGCAAGCGGCGCCGAACGTACGTCGGCTTCACGGCGATCGTCTGCATCATGACCGTGGTCGCCTATAGCCAGGGATGGTTGCCGGCGATGTTCGAGCGCACCTGGGGATGGCCGACCGAAAAATACGCGCTCTACAACGGGCTCGTGCTGTTGCTGCTCGGTCCGGCCTGCGTCAACTTTGCAGGCTGGACGTCCGATCGACTATCCGCCGCGGGTCGTCGCGACGCGCCGCTGTTGATTGTCATCACGGGCGTTCTCATTCTCGTGCCGACCGGCGTACTGGCGCCGCTGATGCCGAACGCATGGGCCGCCTTCATCATGTTGCAGCTCAACACGGTCGGCATCGCGATTCTTTCTGCCACGGCGCCGACCGCGCTGCTCAACATCACGCCCGGACAGATCCGTGGCCAGGTCGTCGCGCTGTACATCATCGTTATCAGCATCGCTGGCCTGATGCTCGGACCGACCAGCATCGGCCTCATGAACGACTACGTGTTCGGCGAAGAAGGCATCCGGTACTCGACGGCGCTCGTGCCACTATTGGTCGGCGTGCCGATCCTGCTGACCGTCCGCGGTACGCGACGGGCCTACCTGCGCGAACTCGACGAGATGCAGCCGGGGCGATCGTGACGTGAGCGCAGCAAATCCAGCGATCCGGCACGAATACCGAAGGTGCAGGTTCGGCGAACTGCATCTGCACTACCTGCCCGCAAACGGGCTGGACGTTCAGCCGCCTTTGCTGTGCCTGCACCCGGCCCCTTACAGCGGCGCGTGGTTCACGACGGTCATGCCGCTGCTCAACGAAGGTCGAGCCGTGATCGCGCCGGACTACCCCGGCTACGGCGGCTCGGCGGCGCCGGGAAAAGAGCCGACTATCGATGACTATGCCGGCGCGATGCTCGACCTGCTCGACGACCTGCCGATTGCCCGCGTTGACGTCATCGGGTTCCACACCGGCTGTCTCGTCGGCGCTGAGATGTCCCTCGCGAGCGCCGACCGCATTCGCCGGCTGATCCTGATCGACGTCCCCTACTTCACCGGCGAGGAACGCCGCGAACTCTACGCTCAGGCTGTCACGCCGCGGAAATTCGACGCGGACGTCGCCGGTCTCACCGACGAATGGGAGAGGAATGTCG
Organism: uncultured Chromatiaceae bacterium; assembly: GCA_964541975.1. Taxonomy (GTDB): domain Bacteria; phylum Pseudomonadota; class Gammaproteobacteria; order Steroidobacterales; genus SMWD01. The sequence continues at coordinate 2,675 of CAZISL010000130.1, forward strand.
AACAACGACTGGACGCGATGCCGTTCGATCGAGCGTTCGAACTGTTCGTCGAGAGCCTGCGCGCCGGCGACCGGTCACATTGGGCCTTCCACGCCGCGTTCACCTATCCATCGGACGAACGCTTCTCGGAGCTGACGAAGCCCGTTCGGGTCATCGCGACCCGGTCGGGCCTGCTGGATGCGACTCTCGCCGCCTCACGAGCGTTGCCGAACGCCACACTGATCAAGCGCACCGACATCACGCGGGCTGTGTTCGAAGAAGGTGCGGAACGCATTTCAATGGAAATAGCGGCGGCGCTGGCGCCACAACGATGAACAAGCACGCCGGAAAACCCGTACTCGTGGTCGGCGCCGGACCCGTCGGCTTCTGCACTGCGTTGCGCCTCGCGCAGGCCGGCGTACCGGTCACCCTCGTCGAGAAGGACGCCGAACTGCAGCACGATCTGCGTGCTTCGACGTTTCATCCGCCGACACTCGAGATGCTCGACGAGCTGGCGCTCACTCGGGGCCTGCTCGACGAGGGATTGCGCACGGACACCTGGCAGATCCGCCTGCACGAGACGCACGAGAAAGCCGAGTTCGACCTCGATGCCATCCGCGACGACACGTGCTACCCGTTTCGTCTGCAGGTCGAGCAGCGCGTGCTGTGTCGACTCGCGGCAGACAAAGTCGCCGCCGAACCGCTGATCGATCTGCGCATGAATACGGAGCTACTCGCGTTCAAGCAGAACGACAATCGCGTCAAGGCGCGGCTGCGCGGACCGGATGGCGACCTGTACGAGATAGAGGCCCCGTTCATGATCGCCGCGGACGGCGCGAAGAGTCTCGCGCGGAAACTGCTCGATCTGCCGTTCGAAGGCCTGACCTATCCGGAGATGACGATACTCGCCACGACGCATTTCCCGTTCGAAAATCACCTGCCCGGCCTGTCAAACGTCAACTACATCTGGCACGGAGGCGGCACTTTCAGCCTGCTGCGCCTGCCGGACGTATGGCGCGTAAGCCTGTACCCCGACGCAGGCGAGTCCGAAGAAGAGGCACTCGAACTCGTCAGCCTGCAGAGAAAACTGCAGCGCATCGTGCCGCGCGACGAACCGCATGTCGTCGAAGAATGCCGACCCTACCGCATTCATCAACGCATCGTAGGCGACTACCGCGTCGGCAGAGTGTTGCTGGTCGGGGATGCCGCTCACCTGAACTCGCCGTCCGGTGGCATGGGTATGAACGGCGGAATTCACGACGCGTTCAACCTGGCCGAAAAGCTGCCGCCGGTCTGGCGCGGCGACGCCGAGCTCGAGTCACTCGACCTGTACACGCGACAACGGCGGCCGATCGCGCGGGAACAGATTCTCAAACAGGCGCATGCGAACCGGACCCGCATGCAGGAACGCGATCCGGAGAAGCGGCGCGCCGAGCTCGAGCGCCTGCAGGCGATTGCCGACGACCGGCAAAAATCGCGGGAATACCTGCTACGCTCGTCGATGATCACGGGTTTGAGAGAGGCGAAAGCGCTGACATGACGACGGAACGCGACTACGGATCCGGCGGACGCTTCGCGCTCGCAACCCCTCAGGGGAATCCGACGGCCGAGCCGGAAATGCGGCGACTGTTTCCGCTGGACGTCGAGTATTACACGATGCGCCTGACGAGCAAGGCGGATGACCCGCGTCAGCGCATGGTCGAATACCTCGAAGGGCTGCCCGCGATGGCCGAGCGCTACGCCGGCATGACGCTCGACGGTTTGCTGTTCGCATGTACGGCGAGTTCCTACCTGGTGCCACCGGAAGACCAGTGGCGACTGATCGAGGCGACCGAGGCGCATATCGGCGCACGCGTTTTCATGGCGGCGCACGCGATTCGCACGTGGCTGGAAGACCGCGACCATCAGCGTATCGCGCTGCTGACGCCCTACCCCGACTGGCTCAACGACCCCGCGGAGGAGTGGTGGCGCGCGAGCGGTTTCCACGTCGCCGGCAAGGAACAGATCCGGATCGGATCCACCGACACCTATGCAATCTATGAGCAACAAACAGCCGACGCCCGCCCCCATCTCGATCGCTGGCTCAACGTCGACGCCGACGCCTGGGTCATCTCGGGTACAGGCATGCCGTCGTTACCACTGATTCGGGAACTTATATCGGACGATCGCCCGTTGATTTCATCGAACGTAGCACTGGCGACTGCGGGGCTACTATCGTTGAACCGGCATACGACGCTCAACGAACTAACGGACGAGGGTGAAGATGGCTGACGTTTCCATACCGAAAACCGTCACGAGTTTCATCAATGGAGAATGGGCCAAAGCACGCGACGGCGCACACGAAATTCCCATTGTCTTCCCCGGCGATGAACGCCAGATCAGTACGCTGATCGAGGCCGACGCAGACGAGGTCGATCGCGCGATTCAGGCTGCCAGGAACGCGTTCGAGGAGGGCAAGTGGTCGAAGGCTTCGATAGAGGATCGCAAGCGCGTGCTGCTCCGGATTCGCGACCTGATCCAGGCGCATGCCGACGAACTGGCGCACTGCGAGGTCCGGCACACCGGCGTACCGATCAGCCAGGTTCGCGGCCGACATATCATGCGCAGTGCGATGAATTTCGAGTTCTTCGCCGAATTCATCAGCCAGGCGTCGGCACCGGTATTCGATCAGAACCCCGACTTTCTGACGTGGGTCAGGCGCGAGCCCGCCGGCGTCGCGGGCCTGATCGCCCCGTGGAACGCGCCGCTGGCACTTGCGAGTATGAAGCTGGCCGGCGCGATCGCGTTCGGCAACAGCTGCGTGCTAAAGCCTTCAGAAATGACCCCGCTCAGTTTCGTGAAGCTAATGGATATCATTCGCGAGGCCGGCGTGCCCGACGGCGTCGTCAACCTCGTCAACGGGCGCGGACCGTTGACCGGCGCTGCGTTGGTCGACCACCCGGACGTCAACGTCATCGCGTTCACCGGCGGCACGGCAACGGGCAGACAGATCGGTGCGCGCGCGGGCAGGGGCCTCAAGAAAGTGGTCACGGAGCTCGGCGGAAAATCCGCGAACATCGTATTCGCCGACGCCAACCTGGAGCGGGCGCTCGACGCCGCATTGGTCGCAATCTTTTCGAACAACGGGCAGCAGTGCCTCGCGGGTTCGCGCATCCTGCTGCAGCGCTCGATCGCGGACGAGTTCACAGAGAAATTCGTCACGCGAGCGCGCAATCTACGCATCGGCGATCCGTTCGATACGACGACCGAGATCGGGCCGCTGATATCGGCGGGCCAGCGCGACCGTGTGCTTGGCCACGCCGCCGCCGCACGAAAATCCTCCGACATCGAGGTTCTGCACGGCGGTAAGCCCTGGGCGGGAGCGGAGCGCGGTTTCTTCGTCGAACCGACGATCGTTCGCGCCGCGAGCAACTCCCTGCCCGTGTGCCAGGAAGAAATCTTCGGGCCATTCGCTACGATCCTGACGTTCGACGATTTCGACGAAGCAATGGACGTCGCCAATGACTCCGAGTTCGGCCTGGTGTCCTACGTCTGGTCGCGGGACATGGAAACGATCATGGCCGCCACGGAGGCGCTGCGCGCGGGCGTCGTCTGGGTAAATACGCCGCTGATGCGCGAGCTTCGCGCACCTTTCGGCGGTTACAAGAATTCGGGCGTCGGGCGCGATGGCGGGGAGTGGAGTCGAGCGCTGTTCACCGAGGAGAAGACCATCACACTGCCGCGCCGCGATTTCCCGATCGCGAAACTCGGTACACGGGATTGAGGCCGCACGGACCAGCTCGTTGGAAATGTCAGTCGAGGAATTCGTTCAGTTCAATCAAAAATCCGTCGGGATCCGTCAGCACGCTAACGTTGACGGCGATCGTGCCCTTGCCGTCATACGCAGGATACTGAGTCTCGGCGGGCTCGTTGAGCACGGTGACGCCGGCTACGGCGGCGGCTTTGGGGAACTTCTCGGCGAGGTCTTTAGTGGTGAACAGCAATACGGCGCTACCGGTGCTGAACGGCTCCGGCTCGGGCGCGCGCACCTCCTTGCGGGGCTTAACGTACTCGAGCAAACCGATAATGCCGATGTAATCGTCATTGGCACGCACGAACACGAGGCGACGGGAGATCTCCGCCTCCTCGTCCGACCTGGCATCGCGCGGCGTTCTGATCATGTTGTCGTAAATGACCTCGAACCCGAGCGCGTCTCGATAAAAACGCAACGAGTTCTCGATGTCGCTGACGATCAGCGTCGTGCGCCGCAGGTCGATGTCGACACGTTCGTCGTCGGCCACCGGCGCAGCATTGACGCCGGCGGTAAATACAATTGCAACGAGCAACGAAGCAATGGCGGTTGTAACGTAGCGCATGACACATCACCTGGCTGAGCAAGATGGCTGTTATAGCGAACAAATAAGTGAATTGCGAACGACGATCCGGATGACGCTCGTCCCATAACGCAGATGATCCGACCGTTTTTCGCGACCGCCCATGAACCGACCTGTACGATGTCAAACACTCCTGAAAGAAAAATCGAGATGGAAATGAAAACGACCGAGCCGAAGAAAACTCAAACCCGCGCCGTCCTCGCCATGAGCGTAGCACTCGCATTCGTTGTCGATGCGTTTGCCGCAGATCAGGATGGCGCCGTTCAGGAAATGCTGGACATGATGGTGGGGACCTACCAGAGCGATCCGTCAGCCGAGCCAGACGCCGAGCTGCCCGACCTGCTGGATCGACGCGCGCGAATCGAGGCACCGGCCCTGGGCAAGCATGCCATCTACTGGCAGCTGAACTCGGGTCCGGAGCGCAAGATCTACCGGCAGCGTATTTTGACCTTCACGGCGAGTGAAGACGGCAAGATCGTGCAAACGACGTGGTCGCTGCGCGATCCGGAGAAATTCGTCGACGCATTCAATGCGTCCGCGCTGTTCGCACAACTGACGCCGCAAGACGTCGAAGCATCGCTGCCCGATGGCTGCGATCAGATCTGGCGCCGGAGCGAAGACGGCTGGTACGGCAGCGTCAGTCCCGACACCTGCCGCGTCTGGTCCGAGCGGCGCCAGATGTGGCGCCGGATCGGCGCCGAAGCACGGGTCGCGCCCGGCGCCTACTTCCAGGCCGAGCGCGGATTTGACGACCACGGCAACCAGGTCTTCGGTACGAAGCCCGGCGAGTTGTATCGGCTGGACCGGATCCCGGCGGAGTAACGATCCTGCAATGAGTGACGAGAACTACACCCTCGGCTACGGTGAGGGATCGATGGAGTGGATGACGAGCCGCACCGCCGACGGCCATGGCGCATTCCTGCTGCCGTACCTGAAGCCCGGCATGCGATTCCTCGACTGCGGCTGCGGGCCGGGCACGCTGACATACGGATTCGCTCGCTACGTCGCGCCCGGCGAAGCGATCGGCATCGACCGCGAATCCGCACAATCGGACCGGGTCGGGAAGCTGGCCGAACGCGAGGGCCTCGCGAACCTCCGCTTCGACCAGGGCGACGTCTACGCGCTCCCGTTCGAGGACGAATCTTTCGATGTCGTGTTCGCATCCGCCGTGCTCGGCAGCCTGACCGATGCCAACGGCGTCGTCCGCGAAATGGTGCGCGTTCTGAAACCCGGCGGCACGATTGGCCTGAAGGAGTTCGATCACGACGGCGACATGGTTTGGCCGCTGACTCCGATCATCGAAAAGAGCATCGAGCACTATCACGGCATTCGCGCACACAATGGCCATGCGCCCAACGCGGGTCGACGGCTCAAGGAATTCATGATCGACAATGGTTGCAGGGTCGACTACGTCAATGCGTACTACGACCAGCAAAAAACCATCGAGGAGCTGGTGCCATATGTCGAGCGCAACAACCAGCTGTTTCGCGAAGTTCTCGGCCCGCAATATTACGAACTCGGCTGGACCACGCCCGATGAAATGGAAGAGTGCATCGAAGAATGGAGTCGCTTCGCACGCAACCCCGCGGCAATCTACCTCGCGGCCTGGGTCGAGGCGGTCGGTATCAAGCAGTAGGCGTCTTCCGCCCGAACCGCGTCAATACGAACGTTAGCAGCAACGCAACGACGAGTAGCACGACCGCAGTCATGACGTTGTTCAGCGCGGCCGGGGCGAGTACCAGCACGATGCCGAGCTCGAACATCATCAGTCCCGACAGGAGCTTGAGAACGCGCCCCTCGCGCTCGCTGAGCTTGCGCGACCCGAGCGTCGCGACGAATACGCCGACGATCAGCAGCAGCGGTATTACGTAGATGACGTTGTAAAAGACGAGGTAGAGGTAATAACTGCTCGTCGGCAAGTCGTTCAGCGTCAGCGCGCGGGTAAATACCATCGGGAAACCGGCCGTGCAGAGCAACTCATAGCTGTTCGCGGCGATCGACAGCGCGATCGCGCCCACCATCATCGCGGCCAGGTTGTCGGCCGCGACCAGCCCGCGCATGCGCTCATACAGCTTTGGCTTGGCATCGTCCGGGATCGACAGGCTGACGCCGCGCTTGAACCAGACGAAGTCCTTGACGTTGATGAGTCCGAGGATCAGCGCGACCAGCCCCGCCCCGAGCGTGACCCATTGCGTGTTGCCGATCACGAGGAACAGGTTCAGCCAGGCGGCCATGAACAGGAAATAGATGAATCCCGAGAAAAACACGAACGTTCCGCCGATGATCAGCATGCGCTGCCGGCTGCGGGCATGAACGAGCAGGCTCAGCAGGAACAACAAGACGAAGAACGCGCACGGATTAAACGAATCGAGCCCGGCGAGGACGAGCGTCAGCGCCGGCAGCGACAACGCCTCGACATTGATCTCCCCGAGCAGCGGAATCGATAGAGCGGGTTCCTCAGCCGCGGGCTCAGATTCGGCTGTCTCGATCTGCCCATCCGTCTCCAACGCCTTCGCGTGGCATTCCAGCAGGCCATCGACGAGGAACGCGCCCGTCGTCAATTCCTCGTCATAGCCCGTGAACATCTTCCCGCAGTACAGAAAAGCCGGAACGCTGCCCGCTTTCTTTTCCAAAGCACGCGCCATGTCGACGTACATCGAAACATTTTCCCGATGCGCGCGATCCAGAACATGCGAGTGCAAAGTCAGCCACGGATACCTGGCGGGCAACGCCTCCACGAACGGTTTCGCGCGCTGGCAGTGCGGACAGGTCGCAGTCCAGAAGAAATAGAGGTGCACGCTGACGTCGCCGGCGGCATCGACCGTTACCCATTCGGTCACGGGTGCGTCCGCCGATTCGGCCGCATGCAACGACCCCGTTAGCAGCGCGCACGCCCACAGCACGAAAAATATCTTTTTCATCGCCAGACTATCGGTCAATCAGTGCCGAAAGTTCAATTGCGGGATGCACTCATGCCGTCTGGAAGAAATCGAGCCTGGCGCCGCACGGGCCACGGGCCGTCATCATCGTTACGCCGCCATATGGCGGCAGATCCAGCGTCTGCGGTGCGTTCACAATCGGCACGTCCGCCTCGATCAGCTTGCGGTGCAGCGCTGCGACGTCGTCGACGGGGAACCGCAGGCTGACGATGCCGCGGTTGGGCGGATCGGCCAGTGGCGCGAAATCCCGACCGGAAATGCCGGGCAACGAGATGATTTCGACGGACCCACCCTCTTCGCCCGGCGCCCGGAGCATCGCGATGTTCCACCGCTGGATGGCAGCGGTTTCGTTGGGCAGACCGAGTACGTTTTGCAGGGGCGCCGGCATCATCGGCTGGTCCTCGACCTCGACGGCCGGCGTGAAGCCGAGAATGTCGCGGTAGAAACGGCAGGCGGCGTCGATGTCGTCGACGATCTGCGTCGAATTGAAATGCGGTCCCATTTTGCCGGGACGCGCTTCCGGCTCCAGCGGCGGATGCACGCGCTCGATGACGGCCCACTGCACGCCGTCGGGGCCAAAGGCCACCCACTCCTTGACCGTGAACGGGCCGAAGTCATATTCGATCGGGTCGGACACGCCGCCCCACCCCAGGTCCTGCAGCTGTTCGAAACGCGCCTGCATGTCTTCGACGCGGGCGTTCAGGTCGAACCAGCCGCCGGTCTCCCACGGCCGGCCGTATGACCGAATCACCGGATGGCGCCTGCCGCCGTCGAAGCGGACGAAGCGCACGAAACCGAAGTCCGTGCCCTTGCAACCGACGATGACTTCCCGAGCCTTGGTGTCGGGTGATATGCGGAGATACTCGATGACTTCCGGCGCGACGAGACCATCGTAACGCACCTCCCAGCCGCCGACGTCCACGTATGTCTGCACCCAGCGATCGATGTCGTCCACGCTGACCAGTGTCTCGCGCCAGCCGCTGACGACCGGCCCCGCTCCGGGGTCGCCAGCTGCGCTCATGTGCTGCGTTCTCGCGCGTTAATGCGCCGGCGGCTCCGGCGCGTCGTCACCGTATACCCAGTCCGGCCGGCCCGCGACCATCCCGCCATGCAATTTGACGTCGCCCTGCGGATTCGAGACCCACAGCTCGTCCGCGAATCGCGGAATCGCCATGGCGGCGACCGGGAAACACTCGACCATGCTGCCGACGCCGACCGGCATCCCCGACAGCGCGTAACAGAAGAACGACCGGTCGGTGATATGCCAAAAGCCTTCGACCTTCTTGTCGCTGGTCACGACGGTGCCGTCGGTCTTGAAGTACGCGTCGAATCGATAGTCCTCGCCCTCGTCGACCCAGCGGTACCGAGTCGTGTTGAACATCAGGTGATTCCAGAAGCTGGGCCAGCGCTCTGCGGGCGGTTTGGAGGCGTCCGACTGCGCGGCCGAGAATGCATTCTCCGGCCGCGGCCAGTCGACCGCGCCAGTCTCGATCATGACGAAAGAAATGATGTTGACGCGATCCTCATCGGGCACCGCCTCGGGGATTCCCATGACGTTGCCGGGCAGGTAGCCAGCCGGATCGGCGAGCCACGCGTCGAGGCGATCCGGCGACCATTCGAAGTCGGCCGATTTCAGCGTAGCGGAATACGTGAAGTCATCTTTCGAACCCGCGACGCGCTCGAATACGCCCCACAGGTTCGGACCGGCGATGTTGGAACTGCTGTCGGCCAGCGTGTGACATGCGCTGCACCGACCCTGAAACGCGTTTTTACCCTTCATGTAGTCCGCATTGCGAAGCTCTTCCAGCGTGGGCGCGGCGGCGACGGCCGCGCCGGCAAGCAGGCACAGTAATAGGGGCAGGAACACCAAACCTGCGCGAGTTCCCGGCGCGTCGCCCATCTTCTTCAGGTACTTCGACCGATTTGCGCTATTAGTGAATCGCATATTTTCCCCCACTGATCTCGACATCGCCGGACGCAACGCGCGCCTGGCGCATGCAGGCTCAGCCCGTGAAAACGGCGATGCCAGCCAGCGACCTAAACGGCGCGGTGAAGCCAGTATCGACCAGTTGTACGACCTCCTCGTTATCGATGTCGATACGCGCTGCGACGCCCGTCCATATGTTGGCCGCAACCGCGAACTGACCATCGGCATCCGCGCACACCTGCGCCCAGCCGTAACCCGGCAACGGGATGCTCTTCTCGACGTTGCCGTCTGCAGCGTAGACGCGCAGCCCGTCCGCGGCCGTGCACAGCAGGCGGCCGTCGGGCATATAGGCCGGCGCGATGAACCAGCGCCGGTCCTCCCGGTCGTATGGATCGGCGTCCGGGAAACCATCCAGGTCGTCCATCTGCACCCCGTTGCGCACGTCGAAGCGTTGCAGGCGCCGCGCTGTTTCAGTCGTATAGGTTATGAAATCGCCCGAAGGATGCAGCGTCGAATGCGTCACGCCCTTGAATCGTGTGAACTCCGGTGCATTTTCGACTGCGTACGACTCCAGCAGCTCGAAATCCGCACTGTACTTATAGATATTGCCGTCGCCGAGTAGCCCATCCTCGCGGAACTTTGCGCTGGTGCCCTTCCAGATCTCCTTGCCGATGAAATACTCACCGAACCAGAGATTACCGTCCGCGTCCCAGTTGACGCTGCCGAAGGAACGACCGGACTCCCATGATTCGAGCTGCTCCCCGGCGGGGCTCACACGAATCGTCATGTGGTCATGCGGATCGAAACCCCACAGGACGCCATCAGGAGCGAACCGCAGGCCGACGATAAGATAACGAGTATCAGTCGTGTATAGGGTCCCTTTTGGAATCCAGTTCTTGTCAAACTGCAGTATCCGGCCTTCCCCCATGTGGTCATCGTCCGGATTGTTCAAATAGGTACAACCGAGAAAAATATCCCCTTTATCAAAGGGTTTCATCGTCGAAGTCTTCAACATGATGCCGTGCTCCCAGTTCTGCTTATTGATTGGCGCGGTGCATTCAGCCATGATCGCCGTCGTTACGAAACGCGCTCGGGACCTGCTGCATAAAGGCAATGCGTAGTTGTAACAATCGTTAACACAGCGGCGCAACCTTAGGCACTTCGGCATACCGCAATTGACACCGCGCGGGCCATAGACCTAGTCTAAATAGGGATTGTGCAATGGAATTGTACGTGCGCCGTGACAGAATGACCCCGAATGGGGCATGACACACGACATCGTTGTGGGTGGGAGGAACACTGAATATGCACGAGATGTATTTCAGTATTAAATGGATTCACATCGTCGGCGCCTGCATCGGTTTCGGCTCCAACGTTACCCATTTGTTCTGGCTGTTGGCCGCCAACGGTGACTCGGAAAACCGCGCCAACATCCTGCGTCTCGTCAAGAAAATCGATGACTATATGGCGGTTCCTGCCTGGGCCATCGCGGTTATGGCCGGCATGACGATGTGGCTGTGGAAATGGCCAACCAATACCTCCTGGATCATCATGAGCCTGATCCTGACGACGATCCTGACCGTCATGGGCATCGCGTTTGGACCCTTGATGAAACGCTGGATCAGGATGGCCAAGGAAGACCCGGATGGGGCGGCGATGTCCAGCTGGAACCGCCGCCTGACGATCTGGTGGGCCCTCATCTCGCTCAGTGCACTCATCGTGCTGTACATGATGGTCCGCAAACCAATGCTGTGGTGATTCAATACCGCGAGAGGTTTTCGACATGAGTACCGATATCCCGCTAAGCCAGGTCATGACGCCGCATCCGCGCAGCGTGCAGATCGATCAGAAACTCAGCGACGTTCGCGCGGCATTGGCCGACTATCGTGTGCATCATCTCCCGGTCGTCGACGGCCAGCGCCTCGTCGGCATCATCAGCATGACCGATATGCTGGAATTCGGCTTCAAACCGCGCGACACGCACGAAGATCTCGACGAATACCTGAACGAACAGTTTTCGATCCCGCAGATCATGCAGTCGGATGTCATCACGATTTCGAGCACGAGTAACGTGCGCGAAGCGGCCCACATTCTGACGACGGGTTCGCTGCACGCCGTTCCGGTCGTCGACGAGGATGACAACCTGGTCGGCATCGTGACCTCGACCGACCTCGTCAGCTTCCTCGCGTCCCATCTCTAGCGCGACCCGCTCGCAACGACCGCCGGCGCCACCCTAAAGCGGGCGCCGCAACCTGCCGATATCTCCGCTGAGGTCCGCGTATTCGGACGATTTCGGTATTACATAATCCATGACGGCAACGGCGACCAATACGACCTGGCGGACGACCGCATTCGCGCTATTGACGGGCCACGACCGCCACACCCGTGGCAACAACGGCGTGATGCTGTTCATCATCGCCCTGATCATCGTGAACGGCGTCGCCGTCATACTCGAGGCGAACCCGGCGGTCTATATCCCTAATGCCCCGCTATTCACGATCTTCGAGCTGTTTTCGGTCGCCGTGTTCACACTCGAATACTGCTGCCGGGTCTGGATTGCGACCGAAGACCCGCGCTGGGAGGGCCAGCCGCCATGGATGGCACGGCTGCGGTACATGGTCACGCCGATGGCGCTGGTCGATCTGCTGGCGATCGCGCCGTTCTACCTGTCGATGTTCATACCGGTAGACCTGCGTTACCTGCGGCTGTTCCGCCTGCTGCGCCTGCTGAAACTGTCGCACTACTTCGACGGGCTGCGCATCTTCTCGGTCGTAATCCAGCGCGAGTCCAGCGCAATCGCCGGCGCACTGCTGATCATGCTGACGCTGATCATCGTCTCAGCCTGTCTGATGTTCACCGTAGAAAATGCCGCCCATCCCGGCCGGTTCCAAAGCGTTGCGGAAGCGATCTGGTGGGCCGTCGTAACGCTAACGACGGTCGGTTACGGCGACATCACGCCGATCACTTTCGCGGGCCGGCTGCTCGCCATCATGATCATGATACTCGGCGTCGGCACGATGGCTCTGCCCGCCGGCATCATGGCCGCACGGTTTTCCGAGGAACTACAGAATCGCAGGGAGATCCTGCGCAGTCGGGTCATGGATGCGATGCGCGACGGCAACCTGGATATCCACGAAAAGCACGAACTCGAATTGCTGAAGCGTCAGCTCGGATTCTCCGAGGAAGAGCTTCAGCACATCGTCGAGATGCAGAAGGCCTCGCATTCTCGTTACAAGTACTGCCCACACTGCGGGGAGTCGCTAAACGAATGAGCGATCGGCCGGTTACCCCTAAGCGGATTCCGCGAAAATAGTCGTCGCCGGCAGCAAAGCCTGACCGGAATCGTTCTCTAACAACGCTTTCTTGCGCGCGTAACGGGTCAGACCCTCGATGCCGAATCGGCTTGGACCGAGTCCTGACAGGCCGAACGACTGGTGGGGCAGGTCATGCACAAAAGCCGTCAGGTGCGCGTCGTTGATGCTAACCGCACCGGCATTGACGTGCTGAGCCACGGCCCGCGCCTCCTCCGTCGTCGCGGCGAATACCGCGCCGGCCAAACCATAGTCGTTGTCATTGGCAAGCCGAATGCCTTCCTCCGGCGTGTCGAACGCCATCACGGCGATCACGGGACCGAAAGTTTCTTCCCGCATGATTGCCATGTCGTGCGTGACGTTAGTCACGACCGTCGGGCGCATCCACCTGCCACCATGATCGATGATCTCTCCGCCCGTCAGGATCTTCGCGCCCTTGTCGACGGCATCCCGCAGATGTGCGGCGACGACATCCGGCTGATCCGCGTAGATGAACGGTCCGATCGCTCCTGAATTGATATCGGGGTAGTTGATCTCCCAGCGTTCCGCCTCGGTAACCAGTTTCGCGATGAACTCATCGTATTCGGATCGGGCGACGTAAGCGCGCTCCAGGGACTGGCAGGCCTGCCCGTTGGCGCTCAGCGCGGAACACATGATCGCATTGGCCGCGTAACCGATGTCGGCCGAGTCGAGCACGATCGCCGGATCGTTGCCGCCCAGCTCGAGGAACGAAGGAATGAAATTCTCCGCAGCGGCGACTGCGACCTTGCGGCCAGTGCGGACGCTGCCGGTGAACGCTACCGCATCGGCTCGGCTGATCAGCTCGGCACCGGTCGCTCCGTCACCGAGGACCAGGTCGAGCACGTCGGCGACTTCAGGAACCTCCGCGATGGCCTTGCGCATCGGTTCGACCCAACGGGGCGTGACTTCGCTGGGCTTGATCACGACCGCGTTGCCTGCGGCCAGCGCCGGCACAGCGTCGATGAACGACAGGATGATGGGAAAGTTCCACGGGCTGATGCACAGCACGAGACCGAGGGGCACGAGCTGCTCGCGGCCGACGATCGGCACGGTGTGCGAGGGCACGGGTTCGGTGATCTCCGTTAGGTCGTCGGCCTGCAATGCAATGCGTTCCAGCATCGACGGCAGGTAACTGATCTCGAGATTCGCGAGAACTGCCCGCCCGGTGTCCGTCGTCAGCGCAGCGTCGATCACCGCTCGATGACGTTCCAGCGAGGATGCGAGCTTGCCGAGCGCCGCCAGCCGCCCGTGAATTCCGAGTTCCTGCCACGCCTGCTGATTCGCCCGCAGGCGTTCGCAGGTCGCGTCGATGTGCGCCGTCGTCGGCCGTTCGAACTCGAAATCGAGTTCTCCGGTGCGTGGGTTCCTGACACTGATCTTGTTGCCTGACATCGCTTCGTTGCTCGCTCCGTGGACCTGCCCCGTAGACGTCGGATCGTAACATGCCTGGCCAGAATCGAGCGCGGGCGAACGCGTCACGACTCCGGTTGACGGCGCGCCACCGCCCTCCCAGAATCACCTGCACGCCCCCTGCTCCTGGAGCCTCACGTGCACACCTTTCCGCAGCCGAGACCCGCCGCGAGACCGTCGATATTCAGCGCATTTTTACTGTCCGTCGTGTTGTTGAACGGCTGCGCATTAATGCAGGACGATCTGCAGCCGCCGAAGATCAACCTGGTCGCAATCTACCCCGAGTCGGGCTCGATGACCGATCTCCGCTTCCGTTGCCGACTGCGGCTCGACAACCCCAACTCGGTCGCCCTGCCGATCAAAGGCGGCCAGCTCGAGCTGACGCTGGCAGATCGTGCGGCCGCCACCGGGCAGCTGGCCGACGGCGTCACCGTGCCGGCGCGAGGCTCCGAGGAAGTCGAAGCCGTCGTCTCGATCGGCGTGATGTCAGCCGTTTCGATCATCACATCGATCATGTCCGATCCCAATGCTATGTTGCGGTACAAAGTTGACGGCTACGTCGACGTGGGCATGTCGGTGCTCGGCCGTATTCGCTTCGACGACGCGGGCGAGTTTTCCCTGAACGGTGCGGGCGATCTGAACAGCACTCGTTTATGATCGACGTATCTATGGCACAGGAGACAAAGCCATGACAAAGAAACGCAACAGCGTCGCCGTCAGCTTCTTTCTGCTCGTCATCAGTATCACGGGCGCGCAGGCGCAAGTGCACGACCCGCGTGCAATCGCCGCCGATCCGGCCACCGCAACCACGCAGATCGCACCGAAACTCGAAGGGCTCGGCGACCACCACTTCCCCGTCACGACCGACGATGAAGAATCTCAGTATTACTTCGACCAGGGCCTGCGGCTAACCTACGGGTTCAATCACTCAGAAGCCCTGCGCGCATTCAAGGAAGCCGTTCGCCTCGACCCCGACAACGCGATGGCCCACTGGGGCTGGGCGCTCGTACTCGGCCCGAACCTGAACCTGCCGATGCTGCCGGACGTCGTGGCGCAAGCGTACTCCGCGATGCAGAACGCCGTCGCACTCAGCGGTCGCGTCAGCGCGAAAGAACGCGACATGATCGCTGCGCTCGCGTTGCGCTATACGGACGATCCGGAAGCGGATCGGGCGAGCTTCGACCAGGCGTACAGCGATGAGCTCGGCGAACTCGTCGCGAAGTACCCGGATGATCTCGACATCGCAACCCTCTACGCCGCCTCACTGATGAATCTGAGCCCATGGAACTACTGGGACCTCGATGGTCGCGCGCGCGCCAATACCGGCGAACTCGTCGGGACGCTGCAGTCGGTCATCGGACGAGACCCGGAACATCCGGGTGCCCTGCACTACTATATTCATGCCGTGGAAGCACAACACCCGGACTGGGCGGAAGCCGGCGCGGACCGGCTGGGGGCGTTGATGCCCGGCGCGGGTCACATGGTACACATGCCGTCGCACATCTACATGCGACTCGGCCGCTACGGTGACTCGTATGCCGCCAACCAAAAGGCGTCCGCGGCGGATGAAAGTTACATCACCCAGTGCCGCGCGCAGGGTCTGTACCCGCTCGGTTACTACCCCCATAACGTTCACTTCCTCGCGTGGTCCGCGATGTTCCAGGGTCGCAGCGACGCGGCGATGGCAGCGTCTCGCAAGGTCGCCGAGAAAGTCCCGGCCGACCTCGGCAGCGACACGTGGCTCCTCTATCAGACCTTCCTGGCGCAACCGATGTACACGATGGTGAGGTTCGGCCGCTGGGACGAAGCGCTCGCGGAACCGCGTCCGCCGGAAGCAGCTCTGTACCTGAACGGTGTCTGGCACTATGCGCGCGGCCTCGCGTACAAGAACACCGGTAAGCCACAGCAGGCGGCCGCCGAACTTGAGCGGCTTCGCGCAATTCGGAGTGATCCGGCAGCGGACGACCAGTTCGTCGGTTTCGGTCCCGTACCGACACTGCTGTTGACCGCCGAACTGATCCTCGATGCGGAACTCAAGGCCGACGGCGGCCGCATCGAGGAGGCAATCTCGCGTCTGGACCGGGCGGTCAGGCTGGAAGACAGCTTGCTCTATAACGAACCGCCGGACTGGTACTTCCCGGTCCGACACTACCTCGGCGCGATTCTGCTCGAGGGCGGCTATCCCGCCGAAGCGGAAGTGGTTTACTGGCAGGACCTGCGCAAGAACCGCGACAACGGTTTCGCGCTGTTCGGCCTGCTACAGGCGCTGGAAGCGCAGGACAAGGCGGCGGAGTTGTACGCGATCGAGGAGCGGTTCGACGCCGCCTGGGCCGATGCGGACGTGGAGTTGTCGAGTTCGCGTTTCTGACCAGCGGCGATTCGTGACGTCATGGCGCCGGCCGCCGGTGCGCCGGCGCGCCGGTTCTGCGAGAATCCGCTACGCGAATCCGTCATGAGGGGAACAGGGTTGAGAAACTTGTCGATAGCGGCCTGGCTGCTTTGCGCGATCGCGTCGGCTCCGGTGACTGTCATCGCCGACGCCAATGACGGCGAATTCATGGGCTACCGGCTGAACGACCGCTACCTCATATCGGAAGCAACGCGCTCAGGTCCGAGCCTGAGCGGAAACCTCGTCGTGATCGCAGAGAATCCGCTCATGCCTGCGGATATGGGCATGGTTCGGGTGACGACGACACTCGAGACTCACACGATCGGTTTCATCGAAGCGTCGCAGGATTTTTCCGACGAGAGCGCGGCGCGTGACTTCGCTCGCAAGTACTACAACCTGCTGCACGCAAAGTATCCGGAATGGCGCATCGAAACCGGCAAGATTCAGCTGAACGAAAAAACGCTGATGCCGACGGCCCTGAACATGGACCGCTGGCCATATACGATTCGGATTAAGCTGACTGAAACCGAGGCGCAGGATGGCAGGCCGTTCCGCGTATCGTTGACGCTACGCTACCTGTTCGACAGCCCGGAACGAACAGCGTGGAACAAACTCGCGCGGGCAGAGCAGAGCGAACAACAGCAAGCCGACCAGGAGAAGCTCATCGAGAACGCGGATACGCGCGGCCTCTGACAGGCGTTCTCGGTGACGTCACTAGTGCGGGTGCCCGTGCGCGATTTCTTCCTCGGTCGCCGCACGAATGTTCTCGACACTGACGTCGAAGTTCAGCACCTGCCCGGCGAGCGGGTGATTTCCGTCGATCGTGACCGTGTCGTCGTCGACACTCCTGACTGTGATCAGTTGCGCGTCACCCTCGGGACCCTGCGCCTGAAATTGCATACCGGGCTGAATATCCGCCCCTTCGGGAAACTGGCTTTTCGGCACCTGGCCGATCAGCTCGGGGTTCACGTCTCCGTAGGCGTCTTCCGGTTTGATCGCCACGACGAACTTGTCACCGACTTCCTTCCCCGATAACTCCTGCTCCAAGCCTGGAATGATGCCCTGCCCGCCGTGCAGGTACTCGAGCGGTTCGCTGCCGTCCGAGGAATCCAGCTGGTCGCCCTGGTCGTTCGTCAGCGTGTAGTGCACAGCGACCACGCAATTGTTATCGATTTTCATGTTTTCTCCGCGTCGAATATTGGAAACTAATAGCTAACGGTAGCACGAAACCGTCGCCGCTTTTAGATAGGCGCGATCACCGCTCGACGACGAAAGCGCCGCGCAGGTCGCCCGCGGAATATCCCGTGGCCTGATCTTCGGGATACGATTCGGTGAGCGCGGCCTCGACATCGGGGGGCAGCGCCGCGCCGTGGCAAGTCAGGCACAACGGCTGCGCGAGGATGGGTTTCATGTAGCGAAATCCGCCATCGGGCAGCTGCTCGAAGTAGTCGACGTTGGTGAGATCCGCGCCGTCGGCGCGCTGCTCCTCCCAGTGGCTCAGTACCGCAGCGTGCCAAATGCTGGCCGAATTCCCGGGATTTCGAGTTCGAGCGCTCGTCCGGCCGACGCGCAGGCCCGTGTGTGCGGAAACCCGGGCGGCAATCGCGGGCGCCTGCGTCTTGCACACGTCAATGGCGGCGACGGGGCCGGACGATGACATGGCGCCGGTGAGCGCCTGCTTGAGTTCACCCCCGAACGAGGCGACGGCCTCGATCGCGCGGTCGCGATCGGTCATGTCATCGCCGCCGGCAAACGCGTCGAGCGTCGGCAGCGCGGTGCCGAGCAGCGAGGCGGCGACGATCATGACTCGATGGTTAATCGCCCAACGTTTCATCCATAGTTCTCCGTACGTTTAGCCGGTCACCAACTGCGGACTGCGGCGGCCGAGCCGCAGCCGGACCGCAAGCGCGAACGCGAAGATCACGAAATTGACGCAGCCGACGAACACGAACGGCGCGCCCGGCATCCAGGCGTCGAACAGCACCCCTCCGACACCGGCGATCATCAGGATACCCACCGATCCGCAGACGTTGAAGAGGCCGACGACGGAACCGCGAATGTCCTGCGGCGACTCCTGACCGATGACGGCGGCCCCGGACAGAATCGCGCCGCCCTCGCCGACGCCGAGCAACAGCGCCGCGGGAATAAACGCGGCTGCGAGCGGATCCGGCGAAAAGCCGACCCAGACATACGCGATCGTTGCGGTCAGCATCGCGCCGGCAAGCACCGACAGCCGATCGAAGCGATCCAGGATGAAACCCCAGATCGGTGCGCCACACAGATTCGCCAGGCTGATGATCGCGGCGAACATGCCAGCCTTGGCGACGGCCTCTTCAAGTGTAAACCCTCCGGCAACGCCGGCCTGCCTCGCCCACAACGCGAAGAATGTATTGACGACCACGAGATCGCCGCGCGCGACGAATGCTTCCATGCACGCGACGAGCAGCCGGGGATTCTGCCGCGCGGCGACCGTCCCCTCGCCGAGCAGCTTCAGCACGGGCGTCCGGTGTCGAGGTTTACCGGGTTTGCCCGACGCCAGGCCGCGCGAGACGACTACCGCCGACAGGACCGCCAGCGCGGCACCGAACCAGTACGTCAGGCGCCCCGACTCCAACGTGTCGTAGCCCATGTCGCCGAAGAAACCCGGCATCTGCGATAACAGCAAAACCATCGTGATCGCGCCCAACCCGTTGCAGATACCGGACGCGCCCAGCAACACGCCACGCGATCTCTCCATCGGGTAGTCGGCAAGGACGGTTGCCATCATGCTGGTCACGCAAGCCGATCCGACGCCGAAGAACATCCGGCAAAGGATCAGTTGCGTCAGGTTCTCGACCAGCGGGAACAGCATGAAGGATGCACCGATCCACGCGAACCCCATCGCATAGATTGGTCGGCGGCCGATGCGGTCGGCCAGTGCCCCTAGCGGGCCGACCGCCAGCAGCACGATGATTTCATAGCTGACCTGCAGGATCGAACTCGCGCGACCCTCCTCGTCTGTCGCCATGCCCAGGTTGTTGCTGAGCAGATATGGCTGCATGAAGCTCACGACCGCGACGAGACCGATCGTGAAGAAGGCCGCGTACAAATAGGTCAGTGCGTTACGCCGCGTGATACCCTCGTTCAGCCATATTGGGCCGAGACGGGCGCTATCGTGAGTATTTGCGTCCATCACACGGCGTCATCCCAAAGTATTGCCCGCCGCCCAATTGCATGCAGCGACGTCGAATGTCTAGTATTGTCTGTCGCAGGCGAACGCACCGCAACCGACGCTTAAGAGCGATTGCAGTGACACTCAAAGGGGGAGTTGAGATGGCCACCAATGCTCATCGCGAGTCGATTTCCGTCGCTGTCAGGAAGATCGCGATCTCGTGGCTCGGGTTCATGTTCCTCGCACCGGGAGTCGCTTGGTCACAGATCGAGGAGATCGTCGTTACGGCACGAAAAAAGGCCGAGAACCTTCAGGACGTGCCGCTCTCCGTCAAGGCGTTTGACGCCAATACGATTCAGCGTCAGGGCATCCGCAATGTTACGGACATCGCGAAATACACGACCAGCATTCAATTCGATGAATCTTTCGCTCAAAGCGACACTCGTATCGCCGTTCGCGGCCTGTCGCCAACGCGCGGACGCCAGAATATTGCGCTACTCGTCGACGGCATCGACGTGTCCAGCGAATCCATCACGAGCTCCGGTGGCTCGCTGCTCATCAACACGCGACTGATCGACATCGAACGCATCGAGGTCGTACTCGGCCCGCAGATGGCCCTGTACGGGCGCAGCGCCTTCAACGGCGCGCTGCAGTACATCACGCGGGATCCCGCCGATGAATTCGAGACGGAACTGAAGGCCGACATCAATGACAACCAGGGTTACGAACTGGTCGGCGCGGTCAGCGGCCCGATTTTCGGGGACGCGCTCGGGTACCGGCTCAATGCGACGTGGTGGGATCAGGAAGGTTTCTACGACAACTCGATCACCGGTGCTTCGATCGGAGGCAACGAGGGCTGGGGCCTCGCATTCACGCTGAAATCAGATATCGGCGACAATTTTTCGCTGAAATTCAGAACCGAATACACGGACGATTCCAGCCAGCCGGCCGCACAGGCATTCCTGCCGTTCAATGCCGAACTCAATACACCTGCCGGTGCCGTCCTGGCAGGTGTCGCGGACTGCAATTCGGCCCTCGTCGACGCGCTGTCTGACTGGGACGATCCGAACAACCCGAACCAGGGCGTCGACGGCAACAACGAGGCATGGCTGAACCGCGGCCTGCGCATCCTGGACCCGGCCTATGTCGCAACTCTCGATCCCGCGACGCTCGACCCCGACCTGCAGAGCTTCCAGATCCCCGCAGGCGGAGGTTCGTACTGTGAAGAGCGCACCCCGGCGCGCGTCGGGGAAATTCCGGATGCCGGGGACCTGGCCGTAAGGCTGGCGCCCGACCCGTTGACGCCGGGCATCGACTACGCGGGCACCGAGCGCGAACTGCTCCGCCTGTCCCTGGTCGCCGAGTGGGCAACGGACAACTTCGCCCTGACGTCGCTCACCGGATACACCAGTGACGACAACACGGAGACGCAGGATACCAACGCCTTCGCATTTCGCGACGCCGATGCCGGCCCGTTTCTGGACGGCAACGTCAACTCGTTTTCGTTCAGCAACGCCAAAACGACGCAACAATTCAGCCAGGATATTCGTTTCTCGACGACCTTCGATGCGCCGATCAACGGCATGATCGGCGCCCTGTACTGGACGGAAGAAGTCGACAACGATTCGCAGTCGGTTACCACCCAGGCCTCCGGCACACATTGTTTCTGGAGCAGCCTGACCGGCACACTCAACCCGGTCGCCGCTGCCAATGGCTGTACCGGCTACACCGAAACACCCGTCGCGCCTTACCAGGCCGGCGCGGCCCCATTCAGGCCGCCGAGCCCGGCCAATCGCGAAACCGATCATTGGTCGATCTACGGCAACCTCGACTTCGACCTTGCCGAGAATTGGACACTCTCCTTCGAGGGCCGCTACAACAACGAAGACGTGCGTGTCGAAGGCCCGATCTTCTTCGATCCGGGCGCGAGCGGCGGGCCGGGTGGGCTCAACCCGTGCGGCATCTTCTTTCGCCCCTGCGAACCGTTCGAGGACTATCTGGCCGCCGGCAACTTTTACGACGATGCCTATTTTCCATGGGTCGATGAAGACGAGAACGGCAACACGGTTCCGTTCCTCAGACTGGACGAAGACCTGATCAATGACATTCCCATTCAGTGCTGGCAGCAGAAGACCAACGCCATACTGACGTCGATCCAGGACGGCCCGGCAGAGGTTGAGACCACCGGTACGCAAACGCCAGTGACGGCGCCCGACGGCACCGTCTACATGGTCGACACGCCGGTCCTCGGTTCGGGTGGCCAGGCTGAGAAGCAACTCGATGCGGACGGGCGGGCGATTCCGAATCCGAATGCGACGAACTACTTCAATCCATGGTGCAATGATTCCCTGAACGACAACAACGAATGGTTCTCGCCCAAAGTCGCGCTGGAGTGGCGAGCAACGGACGACATCCTGGTCTATGGTTCCTGGTCCCAGGCGCAGAAACCCGGCGGGTTCAGCCTGTTGACGGTCGGATCTTCCGGCCTCGATCGCGAATTGACCGAGTTCGAGCCGGAAACGATGGAAGTCTGGGAGGCTGGCGCCAACACGGCATGGCTCGAGAACACGCTGGTGGTCAACGGGACGCTGTTCTTCCAGGATTTCACGGACAAGCAAGCGCTAACGTCCACGCTCGGCAATGACGGGCGCCTGGTGTCGAAGATCGAGAACGCCGGCTCGGCAGAA
>CAZISL010000131.1:0-10423 GCA_964541975.1 uncultured Chromatiaceae bacterium
CGCCAGGTGGTTATTGAAGTTGTAGCCGACCGCGAAACCGAAGCCCCAGTCGTCCTTCAACTTGATACCCGAGCCGTTCTCGCCGGACACGCTTTCCTCGCCCTGGTACGCAGCCATCAGGGACAGATTCCATTCCCCCGCCCGTTCGTCGGGACCGTACCTGAACGCGCCCTGAGACCAGGCCAGGGGAGACGCGACGATAGCCAGTAGCGCGATGACAACTATTTGTTTTTTCAACGTTAATGCCTCAATCAGAATTAATTGACCGCCGATATACGGCGGTCGGGTCGCCAAGTTTCGGCGCTCAGCGGCCCCATGTAAAGTGGTGTCCGGCCGCCCTCCACCTGCCGAAACACCGGCCGGCGAATCGTTACCAGTTCCCATGCAGCGGCGTAGCACATCTGGATTCAGGTCCGGTCCCGGCGCACTATAGAACTCCATAATCCTGTTAGATGCCGGACGCTTGGACTCGTCCCTGCGCCAAAATGGGGAGTTCGTCATTCAATGCACGACAAGACGATCTACGAGACACCCGGAGAGATGTACCACGACGCCGAATCGTTTCGACGCGCGGGCCATCGCCTTGTCGACGAGATCAGCGGCGTGAATGGAGGCGCGCCAAAACGGCACAGCGGTGTCGAATCCGAGATCTCCTTACCGTGCCGGTTTACGCCATCAACGACCGAACAGCTTACCGAAGCCTTTACGAACGCCGCTGCCGATGCCCTTGACGATCTCGTCGCTCGCGGCGTCCTTGGCTTCCTCCGTAGACTCCTCGGCGACTTCTTCAACGAACCCCCCGTCTTCCTGCTGCTGTCCGGCCTGCTGGGGTTGGGATCCGTACGGCGAAGATGACTGGGAGCCCTGCTGCTGTGCCTGCTGCGCCTGCTGTTGCGCCTTCCGCATCTGTTCTTTCTGCATGGCGCCCATACCGGCGATATTGCCCATGTCGAATTTCTGGTAGCCCGCCGGGATCTCGAACAGAGTGGCGTCCTGAGGGCCTCGCTCGAGTTTGGTGATCTCGAACGTCATGCGCTCCTTAGCGCCTTTCGTCTCGCTGATCATGAATCCCTTGACCGCGATGTTGTCGTCCGTAAACCAGGTGAAGCCGCCGAACTTGCCGTCCTTGTTCTTGTAAACCGACTTGTACTTAGTCGTCTCCATGCCATTGACGATTTCGCGGCCGACGACCTCCCTGGAGACCAGCTGGTAGTCAGGCGCCTGGTCGCCGCCCTCTTCCGGATCCCGCTCCATGTACATGTTCTGACCCATGATCATCCAGAGCTTGTTCAGATCGAAGCGCCGAATCGTCACCATCTTCTGTCCGGCCATATCCATCTCGTCACGCACCATGCCGGGCTGGTAGTGAATACGCGTAGTCGCGGTCATGTCTTCCGTCTCGAGTTTCGCATCGGCGGCGAATGACACCTGAATTCGGCCGACATCCTCGTTCATCTCGCCGAGGCCGACCGCAATCGTGCCGACGAATGCGTGCGCGGCGCTCGCAAGCGAAAACCCAATGAAAAATATGGCCGCCCTGATGATCTTGTTGTTCATCTTGAGTCTCCCGTTGGCGGTTAACGACAGTTAATTAAGTGTTTACACAATAGCAGTCGGGGCGTATACAGACAATTAACAACACGCTTCGGCGAGACCGGCAACGGCTCGATGAACCGAACCCGGGCGAATTCAGCACTGCCACACCGCGGGGATGTCATGGTCAAATCGTCTCGAATACGTTCAATTTCGGTGGGTTTCGCATCGGCGGCATGCATTGCCGCCGCTCAGGCGGATATCGACCCGCGAACCGGCCTACAGGGCGGAGGCGACGCGTCGCCGCAATCATTTTCCGAGTATTGCGGGGCCGAAATGCGCCGCAACGACGCACGCGGGCAAGCCTTGCAGGATGAATTGACCGCACGGTTCTACGCGGAACTCGACCAGGCCGAACGGGCGCTGGCCGCCGGGAATGTGGGCGAGGCATCTGACCGGTTAGATAGCGCGGAATCTGCGGCTTACCGCGGCGGACGTGAAGACAGCATGATGTCGGTGAAATGTTTCGGTGAGCCAACCGCGCGCCGCTGGTTCAAGGTAAATCTGGCCGTATGGCGCGCGGCGACGGGCGATCGACGCCTCGAAATTTCGCAGCGGCGTGACACGCAATACACGCTGGCGGCGCCGGCCCAACCGGAAAACGTCGCGAGCACCATCCAGGCGGTGCCAGCCGACCGTTTCAAGAACTCCTATCGATCCGTCCGTGAGGCCGTCGACGGGATCGAGGCGGATCGCGACTACGGCGCATTCATTCTCCGTGAAGAAGAACAGATCGTGACGAACGGCCGTGAGGTACTCGCGCTGCTGAGTGATTTCGCGCGACGCGAGGCCGCCGCAGCACTCGAAGCCGAAGACGTTGAATTCAAGCGCCCCGCCACGGAGCAGGAACGACAAGCGGCGCAAGCCATGCGTAGCGGCAGCCAGATAGGCATGGCGATGGTCGGCGTAAAGGTGGACGTAACCGATCCGGGGCTCTCTATAACAACGGCGCGGCAGGTTGGTGCATCCCAACAGCTACTGGAACGTGCCGATGCGTACGCGCTGGAACCGGACGACCGGTTGCCGCTGGACCGACGGGCCGAACAACGTGGCGACACGCTGCTGGTACGCGCGAATGACGCGGCGACGGGCCTGGAGGTCCGGGACGGGTACTACGAGTTAGCCACGAGCTATTTCGAGTTCTGCGGCTGCGACAAGAAAATAGCCGGGACCGCCGCCGCTCGGGAAAAGATCCAGCCGGCCTTGCAGGCCGAACAGGAACGTCGCGAGCAGCAGATGGAAGCGGCGCGCGCGGATCTCGAAAAGAAAGCAGAGTCTGCGCGACAAGCGATCGACGACATGCAAAAGTCTGACGCGGAGAAAAAGAGCTTCAATGAAGAAGCCGATGCAATGGAAGCGGAACTCGGGTTCTAGTTCAGTCGAGAGCGGCTCCCCGCCGCGTGGAACCTGCGTGATTCAGTTGCGGTTCAGATTGAATCGCTAACCTTCTTTAAAACGATGACACTCGGCTCGCGCCGTCCGCGGGCCGCAGTCGAAGTGTGGCCGATGCCGGCTCATACATCACGCGGAGAAGGCGATATGAAACCTGTACTTGAAAGTACCCGACGAGAACCTCGCAAGCACTTGCCATTCATGGCCATGTTGCAGTTGTCGAGCGTCATACTGCTGGCTTGCCTGGATTTTTCAGCACCGGCCTACGCAAAAGTTGACGGGCCGACCATCCGGCTCTTCCCGACGACAGTCGTCGAAGACCTGCGGCTGACCAGTTCGGTCGCGAAGGAGATGGAGACCGGCCTGCAGGAAGTCATCGGGCGACTCGACCAACAGCAACAGTTGTACCAGGAGAGCAAGTGCGAGGGTGCCGAGGAAGATCCCGGCTGTCAGCGCATGGCTAAGCAGCTCGGCTCGACCTACCTCGAGATGCTCGGGATCATGGAAGAGCGCCTCCCGGACATGGAGCACACGGTCAACAACACGCGGCTGAGCCTCGAGAAGCGTCTGCGCAGCGAGCTCGGCAACAAGATGACGCCGTGGATGCTGCAGGAAACCCTGATCGGCGGCAGCCCGCAGGGCCAGCCGGCCGCGGCACCGAAATTGCGCGGGCGTTCGGGCATGCGCCTCAGCGAACGTTTCAAACAGTACTACCAGCTCGTGTCTTCGTCCGGCAGCCAGAGCGACCAGTCGCTCGCCGTACTCGCGGCCGACGTCTACCTCGATATGGATGAGACGAGCGTGCTGATCGCGCGAACCCGCGAGGAGATCGCGCGCGCGACGCTGATGGAACAGCTCAACCAGTCGTTCGGCATCGTGACGCCCGAGATGATGGAAGTCGTCGGCGGCGTCAAATCGATCCTGTTCGGCGACACCGGCAGCAATATCCAGATCGCCGGCCCGCCGCCGGGACAGATCGAGCAGGCTTATCGAAGCCCGCTGGAAAACTGATCGCTCGCGCAGCCTATAGAGGAGACCAGACAATGAATACATTCAAAATCGATTTCCGCCTCGCCGGTATCGCCGGCGTCGCACTGATCGCTGCATTCATCAGCGCGTGCACGACCACGACGCCGATGTGCGAGAGTCCCAAGACCAGCAACCTGGACGCGGCGGTCGCCGACGTGCAGGACTCGCTCCTGAACGGTTGCGAGGCGCATTACGACCAATACTTCGACGACCTGCTGACGATTGCCGAGGGCGATCCCAAGCCCGAGAACAAGCGTGCGTTCAGTGAGTTCCTGGTCTGGTCCAACGACCAGGGCCTGCTGAGCAGGCGCCAGGCGGAGCGCCATTACAACCGCTACTTCAACGTCAAGTTCATGGCGCTCGAAGGCGACTATAACAACTGCTCGCATACCTGCCCGCGACGCGATCGCGTCTATCGCGACATGGAGCGCGAATTGAGTGACAAGGAACGTGGCTTACTAAAAGTCGCGATGGATACCGAGAGCTACTATCAAGCGAACGAGCTCTTCCAGGAAGTCGAACTGGTCCTCGAAGCGACGTGCACGGCCTGCTCGGCTAACCAGGCGCGATAACGAGAGTCCCGCCATGGTCATCGGCATCGCCCGCAGGTTTCTGCAAGGTCTCGCCGCCGGCGTCCTCGGATCGCTGGTCGGTGGCCTGATGCTGGTGTACACACTGACGCACCTGGGGCTGATGAGTTTTTCGGGAAACCGGCTGCCGGACCTGCAGCAATGGCTCGAGTGGGTCTACGTGAACCTGGGTTCGTCGATACCGGTATTCGCGATCCTGCTGATCGCCTGGTTCGTCACGCTGCAGCGGCTCGACGGACTGCTCGATCAAGAGGATCGATCCGACGCCGGCGCAACGAACCGGATCGTTCAACTCGACCACCTGACCGACATCTGGACCGCGCTGTTCTTCGGCACGGGCGTGATCTGGACCGCCATCGGTATGCGCGGCGCACTGCTCTTCGCGCTGGGCGATCCGGACTCCACGCTACAGGGCGGCGCGTTCGCGATTCTCGACCGGATGGTCCGCGGGGGCATCCTGCTCGCGCTGTCGACCACGATTTTCGGCGGGGTCGGCGGTTACCTGATGCGCGTATACAAAGTACTGTCGCTCGGCACGAAATTGCAGCGGCACTACGATCATGCTGCGCGCATCGACACGTCCGAAATGCGCGAGTCACTGCAGCGTATCGAACGACACCTGCACCGGCATGAGCCGCAGCCGACGTTCGACGGCGATAGTCGGGACGCACGTCAAACCGGGAGCACGCTATGAACCGGTCGCCGCTCTTCTATCCCCTGAACCGCGGCGGTGATGCCGAGGCGGGCGGCGCGGCCGATCTGCAAACAGACATCATGCGTTTCATGGCGATACTCGCGTTATGCCTGGTCGCTATCTTCGCACTCGTGCAAAGCATCCCGCTGACGCCGACAACGCCCGTCGAACCGCCACTCAACGCGATAGAACAACGGACGGCGACAGTCGAGCCACGAGTCGTGGAGGCGATCGCAGAACCCACCAAAGCTCCGCAGTCGGCAACGAGGCCTGCGCTCGCCGTTCCCGCCCAGCGCACCGCCGCCCCCGAGCCGACGCCCGCACCGGCCGAGACGACAGTTTCTGCTCCTGAGTCCATACCGGCGCAACCAACTCCCGAACAGGATGAGGGATTCACGCTGCGCTTCTCGTCGGACCACGCACTGACGCGGCTCGTCGCCCGCGGCGAAGTCAGCCTGTACGCGATCGCCGCGGACGACGCCGCGCGTATGACGGTGTCTGGCAACCGTTATTCGTTCTGGCCCGCTTCGGTTCCGAATCAATACCACGAGATGGATCAGAGTACGGTCCCATCGGCGGTCGTCGCGGCGCTGCGCCGCTCGGGTTCCGGCATCGACGATGGCGACGTCAGCTGGGGTGTGACCTTGCCGACGAACATGCGTCGGCAACTCGACACATACCTGTCGAACAACGCCGGCGGCGCAATCGTCATCGAGTCGAACGGCAACCTGCGCCTGGAGCAATAACATGAAAAACCTGACCCGACTCCCGCTCCGCGTCATTGCAAGAACCGTGCTTTCGGCAGTCGTTCTCGCGTGCGTCGCGCAGCCGCTCGCCGCCAAATCCCGGTCGACGGACCTGGCCAGCTGGACCGAACGCGAATTGACCCCGTACATCGAGTCGCAGCTGACGGAGCACCCGCGGTTCAAGGGCGAAACCGTTGTATTCGTCGCGCTCGACGATGGCGTACCCGCACCCGTCACGAATGGGCTCGTACTCGCGATACGCGACCGCATCGTCAGTGCGGTCGTCGACAAGCCCGGGATCTCCATCGGCTGGCAACCTGAATTCGACCTCAAGGACCGGATCGACTGCACACGTGACGCGGCCCACTATTTCATCGGGCTGGAAACGACGCGCCTGATCGACGGCCGCTATCGCGTGACGATGCGCGTGCTCGACGTCGAGGACCAGGGCTGGGTCACCGGCTCCGGTATGACCTGGGAAGGCCGACTGACGTCGGCCCAGAAACGCGCGTTCGATCAATCACTGACCGACGAGTATTTCCGCGGCCGGCGCGACGCGCCGTACGACGCGTCCCAGACCGACGTGCTGGCGGCACGCCTCGCGCATGACCTCGCGTGCGCACTGGTCAGGCAAGTCGCGGGCGAGTACGTGATCGCAGCCGCTCCGACCGGCGACTCGCCATTGCCGGGCACGATCGAACTCGTGCGCAACAACCTGGCCGGTAACCCGGCGTTGCTGGTCTCGACGAACGACAGCGACGCGAATGCGATCCTCGAAGGCAAGGCGCATCACATCACCGGCGATCTCTATCAGTACTGGGTGACCGTCACAGCGAACGGGGGAACGACCCAGCTGCCGGCCGTCAGTGCCAGCACCTACGTGCGGCTGCCCGCTGTCGCCAGCGTGAACACCCAGGCTGCATCGGCGCGTGCGCCAACCCCAGCTCGCGTCACGCCCGCCCCCGAACCACGCGTCGATATCCCGGTCGCCGCCTTGCCTCCCGCGAATGGCCTGCTCATGCCGATCAGCGTGCTCGAACCGCGACAACGCCGCGCGTGTTACCGCGGCGGGTCGGAGCAATGGAAAGAGCAACTCGTCACGGCCGACTTCAGGGTCGCGCGCGGCGAGTGTTTTCTGCTGCAGACGCGGGCCGGCCGCGACGCAGCCGTGTTCCTGCTGAATTACCAGGTCAGGCACGGGCTCGTCCGCCTATCCGATAGCCGCTGCAGCAATGCGCCGACGAGGTACAGGCTCAACGCCGGCGAGCCGCTGCAATTCCCGGCACCGGGCGATGCCAGGCCGTCTGCTTCCGCCTGGCAGGGCCAGCGTGGCATCGAGAGCTTCTACGCCGTCGCCGTGACCGAACCATCGCTCGCACGCGAGGTCGGCGCGCTGATCGGGCGCTTGCCGGCGCGCTGCACCCTGTCGGCGCGGGACGGGCTGACCGGTTCCCGACTGGATGACTGGCTGGAAGAGTTTGGCTCGCTCGTCGAGCGCGGCAGCTCGTCCATCGACTGGCAGGCCGTCCGCATCGAACACGTATTATGAGGCAAGCGCGGTGATCAGGTTTCTCGGTGTCATGGTCGGATCGGCGGCAACGCTAGGCGGCATATTGCTGCTGCTGGGCAAGCCCGAGTTTCACAACGAACGACAGGTCGACACCGGCACGATCGTTCGGGACGCAATCGATACCGTCGCGGCGAGTGCGATCGAAGCAACCATCCCCGCCGAACCTGATGAACTCGCTACGAACCGACCCTCCCCGCCGAACGCCGCGGACGACGAGCCGCTCATGCCGGCGATTTCATCGTCGCCCGGGTCGACGCAATCGGCGATGACCAGCATGCGGAATTCCGCGCAGCTGGTTGGTCCGCCTCGCGATTCAGCGCCTCCCGTCGAAGATTCGACATTTCCACCCGGCGCGGAACAGAACTGGCATTCATTCTGGAACCCGTTCCGCAGCGAGATCGCGGCGAATGGATTCGCGACTCGCCTGACGCGCGTAACCGGTATCGATTACCGCGTCCTGCGCCTGGAACCGGGGAGTTACCAGGTCGCCTTCGCCTACGCAGACGACGACGAACGTCGCACGAAAATCGCACAGATCGAGCAGGCGACGGGGCTCGAATTGCCGGAGGACTCGCTGTGATCGATATGACGAGAACAATCGGCCACCTGCTTATCGTAGCGCTGCTCACACTCGCAGCCAGTAACGTTGCCGCCGCGCGTTCCGGCGAGTCGATCGAACAGGCATGGAAAGCCTACCTGACCAACGACGCCGATCTCGCACCCCGCTATACGTTTCCCCATGCACCGTGCTTCGCGCGCTCGGCGAATACCTACGGCCTGCCCGAGACGTTGCTGCTGGCGGTCGCCCGTGGCGAGAGTGATTTCGAGGCCACCGCGAAGTCGAAGGCGGATGCGTACGGCGTCATGCAGATCCTGTGGCCAGCGACCGCAAACGACCTGGGTATTCACCGCCTGTCCCAGCTGTTCGATCCGTGCACGAACATCGACGCGGGCACGCGTTACCTGAAACAATTGCTGACGAGATATGAAGGCAATCTTCATCTCGCGCTCGCGGCGTACAACTACGGCCCGGGCAGGATCTCGGCGAACGGCCCGATACCGACCGGCGCCGAATGGTACAGCGGCTATATCTTCCGGCACCTGGGTTACGTCCTGGGCGACCGGAAGGCGACGGGACCCGTCGTCAATCGACTGTACTCGGATCTCGGACGAACGACGGTCGTTATCTTCGCCGAACCCTACCGCGCGATCGCATTCATAGAACGAATGGAGCGGTATGCGCCCGATCTCGAACTGGACTGGTTTCGCGAGGACGTGGGTCGCTTCGAAGTCGTACTTCACTACAACGACCGTAAAGATTTTCGCGCGCGTGCCGCGCAACTGGAACGCGCGGGCTTCCCGCTCGACTGAACATCAACAGGAGGATGTCATGACCAGAATGATCACGAATCCGGGCACTGCATCGCTGTGTATCGTACTGCTGTCCGTGACGTCCGCGTCTGCCGGCGAGATGTTCTTCGACGAGGCGACCGTGGTCGATTCACAACCCGTGTACGAAACGCGCCGCATACCCGAACAGGTGCAGCGCTGCGGTCACGAGGAAGGCTGGACCGCTGCGCAGGTAAATCCTGCTCTGTTGGGCGACGCGCGGTCGACGTCGGCGAACGACGACATCGTCGTCGCGTTGCGATCAGAATCAAGCCTGCGCGGTTCGCGCCAAAGCACGTACCGCTGCCGGATGGTCACGCAGACTGCCGAGCGACGGGAACTATCGGGATACCGGGTTCGGTTCCGCTACGAAGGTCGTATCTACGAACGACACATGGCGGAAGCTCCGGGCGAGCTCATTCGCGTGCGCGTTCGCGTCAGCGCCGGAGAGCAGCATCTGCTGACGCGCAGCACCGGCGAGCCGACTTTCACGACGCGAAGCGCCGCTTGGTAGTGCGGCCTCAGTAGATAAACTCGTCGATAAAGCTCTGGATCTCGCGTTCGATCGGACCCTTGAACGCGGACATTAGCATGCCCAGGTTGACCTCGAGGTCGATCTCATCTTCGCCGATGTCGACCTTGCCGTCGGCACCGCTGCGGGTGAAGCACAAACGCTCGTCGGACTCCCAGCCGCAATCCAGCTGGTACTGATCGCCGAGCTTACCGGCGAGCTTGTCCAGACCCTCCTTCAACTCGTCGTAGGGCATCGTGAAGGCCTGTTTGATCTGAATGGAAGCCATACTGCTCTGTTCCGTAGGTGTTTTTACGCATGGTATCGAAAAGGCCTGCGTATTGTTATTGCCCGACACTCTAATAAATGTACGACCCCGACGCGAGGGACTCCGCCATGCCGAACAAAGAAATTATCCAGAGGCCGCTCACGCATTTCTTCCAGACGTTCAAAGACGAGATGAACGTCGCAGACCACATGGAGTTCTTCTGCAACCACAAGACGGACGAAGGCGAAACGTCGCTGCGAATCGAGACGTACGACTCGGAGAAGCTGTCCCGGGTCGTCATGGAAGAGTACTCGGTCAAGAGCAAGATGAAGGGCAGCGTCATCATGACCTTACCGATGCCCGACAACGACGTGCCGATCTTCTTCTTCCAGATCGGCGGACGCGGCAACAGATCGATCGCCGTGCTCGATATCAGCCCGACGCTCAAGCGCACCGACTATGCACCACTGATTCCGGTATATGAGAAGTATCACAAGGCTCTGGGACTGGGTGACAGCAAGGTGGCGTGGCTGGAACGCGTATGCTCACCGTACCTGCTGCACTGCCAATACGACGAGATCGACTGCGACCTGTTCATCGAAGCGATGGAAGCGTATCTCGACGTCTGGATCGAGCACTAC
>CAZISL010000132.1:0-4613 GCA_964541975.1 uncultured Chromatiaceae bacterium
CAGCGTGTGCTGGCCGGGTTCGAGCTCGATCGAGGTTTCGGTCTGGCCTTTACCATAGTGCACGTGCTGGCCGTCCGCGGGCACGGGGGCGTCGGGGTTCGCCAGCTCGGTGTCGATCAGCAGGTGGTGATGACCGGTATTTCGTGTGATCTGGCCGGCGGGAGCAACGCTGATGCCGCTGATGCCGAATTTCACACTGACCGGTGAGCTGACCGTGGCGCCGCTGGCCGGGCTGATGATGAACACTGTCGCGCCCGGCGGGGCCGGCGATCGCTGCAGCGCCGGCGGCGCCGACGCGGTATCGGAGGCGCCGGAAGGCGCCTGATCCTGGCCGCCGCAGCCGGCGATCAGCAACGAGAAACCGAGAATCGACGAGCAGGCGAGAAGTGGCGAAACGTGGCGGTGATTCATGATTGAGGGTCCTCCGGTCCGGGCCGCCACGGATGTTACCCGACGCGCCCGGCGGTGTCATGAACTCCCCGGGCACGGAGCAGGAGGCGGCCTGCATTTTGTAAAATGCCGGGCGGCTCAAGCCCTCGACGCAGCGTCAGGCTGCGGGTTTCTTGCGCCGCGGCTTGGGTGCCGTCTTGGTGCCCAGTTCGCTGCTGTCGAAATCGTCAACCGTGATCAAGGCCATGACCTGCTCGTCCAGATCCCGCAACTGCCGGGCTTCTTCGCCGGTCAGCACGCCGGTTTCCTCAGCTTGCGCGATGAGGGCCAGCGGATCGCCGTCCTCGATGACACCCGCGCGCCGCGCGTCTCGAACCTTGGCCTCCAGCGGACTCGCAGCTTCGGCAGCGACGAGCGCTGTCTGCAGGCGGCCGATGGGATTGCCCGGCTCGTCGGTCGAGTAAATGCCGGCACACAGCCGGTCGCGCGTCTCCGTCGGATGCGTGATCAACTCGACGATCTGCTGGCCGAGCTCGTCGGCCGGCGAGAAATACATTCGGCCGCGCGGGAAAATCAGACCGCGCAGCAGCGCCGCGACGGGCCGGTTCGGGAAGTTCCTGAGGAAGCCGTGCAGTTGCTCCTGCGCCTGATACAGCAGGCGGCGGCAGGACCATTCGACCAGCGGCAGATCCGCCTCCGGGCTGCCCTGGTTCTCATAGTGTTTGAGGACCATGCTCGCGAGATACATGGAGCTGAAAACGTCGCCGAGCCGGGCCGACAGGGATTCCTTGCGTTTGAGTTCGCCACCGAGTGTCAGCATCGACACGTCGGCGGCCAGCGCGAATGCCGCACTGTACCGGTTGATGTGCTGATAGTAGCGTGACGTCGGGCCGCCATGCGGGACGTCGCTGAGCTTCGCATGTGTCAGCGCCAGGACGAACGAACGGGCCGCGTTGCTGACGGCGTAGCCGATGTGACCGAACAGATGTGTATCGAACTCATCGAGACTCTGTTCGAAGTCCGGATTGGCCGCCGCTTCCATCTCCTTCAGCACGTACGGATGACAGCGGATCGCGCCCTGGCCGAAGATGATCAGGCTGCGCGTCAGGATGTTCGCGCCTTCGACCGTGATCGCGATCGGAATTGCTTGGTAGGTGCGGCCCAGGTAATTCTTTGGACCCAAGGAGATGCCCTTGCCGCCGTGTACGTCCATCGCGTCGTTGGCGACGCGCCGACCGATTTCGGTGCAGTGGTATTTCAGAATCGCGGACGGCACGGCCGGTTTCTCGCCACGGCCCAGCGCGGCGCAGGTCACCGAAACCGCGGCCGTCGCCGTATAGACTTCGGCGGCCATTCGGGCGAGCACTTCGCCGATGCCCTCGAACCTGCTGATCGGTAGGTTGAATTGTTGGCGGATCCGGCTATAGGCGCCGGACGCCCAGACCGCTGCCTTCCCACCGCCCATGGCGTTAGAAGGCAAGACGACCGCGCGGCCGGCGGCCAGCTGCTCCATCAGCATGCGCCAGCCCTGTCCGGCACGTTCGGGTCCGCCGATGATGCAGTCCAGTGGGACGAAGACATCCTTGCCTTGGGTCGGGCCATTCTGGAGCGGGTTGTTCAGCGGGAAATGGCGGCGGCCGATCGTGATGCCTTTCGTATTCGTCGGGATCAACGCCGCGGTGATGCCGTGTTCGTCCTTGTCGCCGATCAGGTGGTCCGGGTCGTACAACTTGAACGCCAGGCCCAGTAAGGTCGCGATCGGCGCGAGCGTGATGTAGCGCTTGTCCCAGTTCAGCCGGATGCCGATGATCTCCTTGCCCCCGAACTTACCCTTGCAAACAATGCCGGTGTCCGGGATCGACGCCGCATCGGAGCCGGCGCGTGGACCGGTCAGCGCGAAGCACGGTATCTCTTCGCCGCTCGCGAGACCTGGCAGGTAGCGCTCCTTCTGTTCCTCCGTGCCGTAATGGAGCAGCAGCTCGGCCGGCCCGAGAGAGTTGGGCACGCCGATCGTCGACGCCGCGACGGTATTGCAGCTCGCGAGCTTCGCGAGCACCATCGCGACTCCGTATGGCGAGAATTCCAGGCCGCCATAATTCTTCGGGATGATCATCGCGAAGAAGCGCTGTTCCTTTATGTACGCCCAGACCTCGGGCGGCATGTCAGCGAGTTCATGCGTGATTTGCCAGTCGTCGAGCATGCGACACAGCTCTTCGGTCGGCCCATTGAGGAACGCCTGTTCCTCGTCGCTGAGCTTCGCCGCCGGCATCGAAGTCAGCTTCGCCCAGTTGGGCTGGCCGCTGAATAGCTCGCCGTCCCACCAGACCGTTCCGGCCTCGAGCGCTTCGCGCTCGGTAGCGGAGATCGACGGCAGGATGCTCTTGTAGAGCCTGAGCAGCGGGGCCGTGACCTTGTCGCGCCGCAGGCTGTCGTTGTTCAGCAAGACGAGGCCGGCGAGACCGATCCAAAGAACCAGGTCCAGGAGACCATGGCTGTTGCTGAACAACGTATACGCCAGGATGGAAAAACCGAGAACGATGGTCGATGTCATGAGATCGACGCGTCGGTACGCCAGCGCCAGGCCAACGCCAACGAGTGCAATGGACCAAGCGATCCAGAGGAAAAACGAGAACACGATGGGGCACCTCGAAATCTTGGGGACCGAGTGCAACACTATAGCGCATCGCCGGGATGCCCGTGTGACAGGCATCCCGGCTGATGTGGGTTCTAACGAGTTATGGTGCCTACAGGAGGTCTTCGATCGCGGTGCGTTCTTCGCGCAGTTCCGCATCGGTCGCAACCATGCGTTCGCGGCTGAAGTCGCTGACGTCGAGGCCCTGCACGATCTCGTACCTGCCCTGGCTGCAACGGCACGGGTAGGAGTAGATCACGCCCGGCTCGATGTCGTAGCTGCCGTCCGACGGGACCGCCATGCTGACCCAGTCGTCGCCCGGTGTACCCAGCGCCCAGTCGCGCATGTGATCGATTGCGGCGGATGCGGCAGACGCCGCACTCGACAATCCGCGGGCTTTGATGATCGCCGCGCCACGCTGTTGAACGGTCGGGATGAAGTCATTGACCAGCCAGCTCTCGTCGACCAGGTCTGTGGCGGCGCGGTCTTCGACAACGACTTCGCTGATGTCGGGATACTGGGTTGCCGAATGGTTGCCCCAGATCGTCACGTTGCGAATCTTGCTGACGTGCGAGCCGGTCTTGTTGGCGAGTTGCGCCAGCGCCCGATTGTGATCGAGGCGCGTCATCGCGGTGAAATTTGCCGGGTTCAGGTCGGGAGCGTTCTGTTGCGCGATCAGCGCGTTGGTGTTCGCCGGGTTGCCGACGACGATGACTTTGATGTCGCGGCTGGCGTGGTCATTCATGGCCTTGCCCTGTACCGAGAAGATTGCGGCGTTGCCTTTCAGCAGGTCGGCGCGTTCCATGCCCGGTCCGCGCGGCTTGGCGCCGACGAGCAGCGCATAGTCCGCGTCGGCGAATGCGACGTTGGGGTCGTCGGTCGCGACGACGCCGTGCAAGGTCGGGAACGCGCAGTCTTCGAGCTCCATCGCGACGCCCTTCAGCGCGTCCAGCGCGGGCGGTATCTCCAGGAGTTGCAGGATGACCGGCTTGTTGCTCCCAAGCAGCTGGCCCGATGCGATGCGGAATGCCAGTTGATAACCGATCTGTCCGGCGGCGCCGGTAATTGTGACTCTGGCGGGTTGTGTCATAGGTAGTTCTTCCTGTCAGCGATTCTGTTGCTTGTAGGCGCGGACCTGCTCATTGAAATCCGCAGCAACGTTTTCCATTTCGTCCACCGCCGCGTTGTGGCGCTGGTTATGCATTTGCAGCTCGTCCGCCGTCGGATCGCGGCCGCGTTCTGTCTCTTCGCGATCGAGGCACTCGAGGTACGCCTCCATCTCGGCCATGTACTTCTTGATGACCGACTGCGCATCAACCAGTTGTTCGGTTGTCGCGGTCGCGCCGTCAGGAACCGCCACGCGTTGCGGATACGGGCAATCCGCGATTGCCGTGGACGCGAAGCACGCCGAGCACACGGAGATGAACAGTCTGCTGATTCTTGGCATTCGAAAGGCTCCTCGGATGAGCGATCTGTCAGGGCAGCTCGTGGTGAAACCCGGGTTCTGACGATCCTGATACCAGGCAGCGTCGACGCCGGATGATTTTTTCGTGGCGCGATTATGCAACACAAACAGAATGTTGCGCCAATA
>CAZISL010000133.1:0-17553 GCA_964541975.1 uncultured Chromatiaceae bacterium
TGGATCGAGTCGAGCCAGCGCGATGACGCGCAGGCGCGGGGCTATACCGTCGTCGACGTCGCCACCGTCATCGCCACGCACATGAGCAAGATCCTGCAGGAGAACGCGCACGAACTGTTCGGCCACCAGGAAGCCCAGGAATTGCTGGATCGCCTCGGCCGCTCGGCACCCAAACTCGTCGAGGAACTCGTGCCGAAGACCCTGCCGCTGAGCGCCATCGTTCGCGTATTGCAGGAACTGCTGCGCGACCAGGTTCCGGTTACCAACATCCGCACGATCTGCCAGGTGCTCGCCGAGCAGGGCCGGACCATACAGGACCCCGACGTGCTCGTCGGTCCGGTACGCGTCGCGCTCGGCCGCTCGATCGTCCAGCGCGTCGCCGGCGAAACCGAGGAACTGCCGGTCATCACGCTCGATCCGCAGCTCGAGCAGCTGCTGCACGACGCCGCAACCGGCGGCGCCGAGGCGGCCGGCCTGGAGCCGACCCTGGCCGAAAAAATACAGACGCAGTTGTCCGAATCGACGCAGCAGCAGGAAATCGCCGGCGAGCCCGCGGTGCTGCTCGTATCGCCGGGACTGCGGCCGTGGATTTCGCGGTTCCTGCGCTTCGCGATCCCGACGCTGAAGGTACTCGCCTACAACGAGATTCCCGACAGCAAACGAATTCGACTGGTAGGTGCCGTGGGCACCTGATTTTAGAGAGATACGATCATGCAGATTAAACGCTTCATCGAACCGGACATGCGCAAGGCCATGCGCCGCGTGCGCAAGACGCTGGGACCCGATGCGGTCATTCTCGAGACCAACGAGACCGCCGACGGGATCGAAATCTCGGCGGCCGTCGATTACGACCCGGCGGAGTACGAACGCGATCGCGCCGCACGCGCCGCCGCTACAGCTACGGCGGACTGGCAGATCGAATCCACCCGCGACTGGCTGCAGGAACGTGCGGCCGAGTCGCCGACGATTGACTCCGGCGACGCCACGATCGTCAACATGGAAGTGACGACGCTGCGGGAGGAAGTTCAGAACATGCGCGCCCTGCTCGAAATGCAGGTATCGAAGCTGGCCTGGGACGATGCATCACGCCGCACGCCCGAACTGACGCGCGTCATGCGTCACCTGACCGGGCTCGGCGTTACCCCGGATGTCGTCACCAACCTGACCAGCGACATCACGCCAGGATCGAGCGCGGACGACAGCTGGACGGCGTCATTGCGCAAGCTCGTCGATGAACTGCCGGTTTGCGATGAAGACATCGTTATGGACGGAGGCGTGTTCGCCGTCATCGGCCCGACCGGTGCCGGCAAGACGACGTCGATCGCGAAACTCGCCGCACGCTATGCGCTGACCAAGGGCGCCGAAGACATTGCCCTGGTTACGATCGATACGTTTCGCATCGGGGCGCGAGCCCAGCTCGAAACCTTCGGCGAGATCCTCGGCGCGAACGTGTACCAGGCCAATGACGCAGACAGCCTGAACGACACGCTGCGCAATCTCGCGCACAAAAAACTGATCCTGATCGACACCGCCGGCATGGGTGCACACGACCTGCGACTGACGCGAGAACTCGCGGTCATCGGCGAGGCCGAGCAGCCGATCCGGACCCTGCTGACGCTGCCGGCGAACCTTCAGACCGGTGCGCTCCAGGATATCGCCGACACGTTCGCGGTCGCGAAACCATGCGCATGTATTCTGACCAAGACCGACGAAGCGTCGACACTCGGTGGCGTCTTCTCCGTCCTGATGCGCTCCGAACTGCCGCTCGCCTACGTCGCGAACGGCCAGCGCGTCCCGGACGACTTCCACCTCGCGCAGTCACGGCAGGCCTGGCTCGTCAAGGCCGCCGTCGAACTGATGAACAAACAAGAATTCCCGATCACCGACGACGCTTTGTCTCGACTGTTCGGGTCCCAGGTTTTTGAACCTCAGCAGTCCCCGGAGGAAGTCGTCAATGAGTACGCCTGACATGGAAACAACACCAACAGACGCACCCGATCAGGCTGAGGGCCTGCGCCGCATGAAGGCGCGCAAGCCGGTCAAGGTCATCACCGTTACCGGGGGTAAGGGCGGCGTCGGCAAGACGAACGTCTGCGCCAATCTCGGCGTCGCCATGTCGATGCTCGGTCGACGCGTCATGATCCTCGATGCCGACCTCGGGCTCGCTAACGTCGACGTGCTGTTCGGACTGCAGCCACGACTCAACCTGTCGGACGTCGTGCGTGGCGACCACACTCTTGAGGAAATCATTCTGGACGGCCCCGCCGGCGTACGCGTCGTCCCCGGCGCCTCCGGCCTGTCGGAAATGATCGACCTGACCCCGGCCCATCATGCCGGGATCGTCAACGCTTTCAGCGGCGTCAGCGAGGACCTCGATGTACTGCTGGTCGACACGGCCGCCGGCATCTCGGACAGCGTACTGCGTTTCGCCGAGGCGGCCCACGAAATCGTCGTCGTGGTCTGCGACGAGCCGACGTCGATCACCGATGCCTATGCGATCATCAAGCTGTTGAGCACCGAGCGAAACGTCACGACGTTCCGCATCCTGACGAACATGACCCGCCGCGGCGGAGACGGTACGAAGCTGTTTCAGAAGCTGTCGCGCGTCACGGACCGCTTCCTGCATGTGACGATGGAACATGCGGGTAGCGTGCCGTTCGACGAACGCGTCTGGCGCGCGGTCCAGCAGCAGACTCCATTTATCACCGCATTCCCTATGAGTACCGCCTCGGCGGCAATCAAGAAGCTCGCGCACCGCGCGGATAACTGGGATATCCCGAAGGAAGCGCGCGGCAACATCGAATTTTTCGTCGAACGCCTGTTGCAGGGCCGGTCGCAGCAGGAGCAGAACGTCGCATGAGGGCAAGCACGCCATACGCAGACACTGCAGGCAGGTCGCCGGACTCGCTGATCGAGCAGCATGCGCCGCTCGTCAAGCGAATCGCAGTGCACATGCTCGGTCGGCTGCCACGCGGCATCGAACTGGACGACCTCGTGCAGGTTGGACTGATTGCGTTACTCGACGCGGCGCGCCAGTACTCGCCCGACAAAGGCGCGGCTTTCGAAACCTATGCGAGTATCCGCGTGCGTGGCGCAATGCTCGACGAAGTCCGCAGCAATGACTGGGCTCCCCGCTCCGTGTATCGCAAACAGCGGCAACTGACCGCGGCGATGCAAACGGTCGAAAACCGCTCGGGCGAACACGCATCCGCTGCCGCGGTCGCCGAGGAACTCGGCGTCACACTCGACCAGTATTTCCGCATGCTGTCCGACACTTCATCGGCGCGCATGTTCAGCCTTGAACAGACGCATTCCGAATCGGATGCACCGATCGAACGCCTGACCGACACCGAGTCGGACCCGGTCATCGAACTCGAATCGGAGCAGTTCCGGCAGGAAATGATCGACTCGATCAAGCTTTTGCCCGAGCGCGAGGCGCTCGTCATGTCGCTGTACTACGAAGAAGAGCTGAATCTCAAGGAGATTGGCAAAGTCCTCGGCGTCAGCGAATCAAGGGTATGCCAGATCCATGGCCAGGCACTGGTGCGCTTGCGCGCGCGGTTGCAGGACTGGATCAAAGCCAGGCAGAACGACTTCTAGGAGACGATGAACAGCGCCGACAGGCGATGGAGGAAGGACATGATTTCGGTCGATCAGATCAAACCATTTATTCCCGCCAACCGTGTCAATCGGCGAGAGAAGAGCAAGGATTCGCGGGAAGGTTCCCGCAAACAATCCGGACAGGATCCGGCGCGGCGGAAACGGCCGCCGCGCGGGGATCACCGGGTCGACGAACTCGCATAGGAACAGACAGATGACTATCGAACTAGCGACAGCGTACACCGTGGGAATCTGCGGGTTGTTACTGGCCGGATTCTGCTACGGGGCGCTCGACAAGGCGCGCCAAAAAATTGACGCAGTGGATGCGCTGCTCGGCCTCGCGGAAGCACGAATCGACGAAATAGAGAAACAGTTCAAATCACTGGACCCCCGCCTTAACGCATTATGTGATCAGGCGGACCGCCTTGCGATGCGGCAATCGCGCCTGGACCCGCTCGCGGCCAAGACCGGCTTCGAGCAGGCGAAGGAACTGACCCGACATGGCGCCGGCGCCAACGAACTGATTGATACCTGCGGCCTGAATGGCGGAGAGGCCAGACTCATCAAGACGCTTTACGGATGCGAAGGATTGAACCGATGAAAAACATGCCTGAAGACATCGCGGCTCGACTGAAAACCTGCACGAGTTTTCCGTCGCCTCCCCCGATCGCTCTACAAGTCATCGAGCTGGCGCAGAATCCCGAGACCGACCTCGGCACTGTCGCCAACACGATCAGCGCCGATCCGGCTTTGACGTCGAAAGTTATGCGCATCGCGAACTCGGCCTTGTATGCACGCCGCCGGCAGAGTTCCAATCTCCGCCAGGCGCTGATCGTACTCGGACTCAACGCAACGCTGACGCTCGCGCTGAGCTTCACGCTGGTAGCGACGCTCGACGAGGACCCGGAGAAAGGACTGGATCTCGATGCTTACTGGCGTCGCGCGCTACTCGCGGCGACCTGGGGCAAGCTGCTGGCCAGCGAGTCGGGCCGTCGGGACCCCGAGGAGATCTTCCTCGCCGCCCTGCTCCAGGACATCGGCATGCTCGCCGTGCACAAGATCGCGCCGGAAGTCTACGACGAGATCTCGCCGTTCCAGATGCCCCACCTCGAACTGGCCGAGTACGAGAAGTCGCAACTCAAGGTCGACCATCGCATGATCGGCGCATGGCTACTCAAGGAATGGCGATTGCCGGAACACATCGTGCGCGCCGTCAAATACAGCCATGACATCGCCGGCAACGGCGTGGAAGCCGAGTTCCGCGGCTTTGCCCGCATCGTTTCGATCTGCAGCGAGCTCGCCGACGTCTGGCTGCTGACGCCCGACGAGAATGTCATGAAGCGCGTCGG
The DNA here is from genome assembly GCA_964541975.1 of uncultured Chromatiaceae bacterium. Classification (GTDB taxonomy): domain Bacteria; phylum Pseudomonadota; class Gammaproteobacteria; order Steroidobacterales; genus SMWD01. The sequence continues at coordinate 4,950 of CAZISL010000133.1, forward strand.
TAAGGACGTGAACCGGCATCTCGGCATCCTGCCGAACCGGCTGGCCGAGATGTTCGAGACGATCGGCCAGCAGGTCCCGGTGACCCAGGGTATCTTCGAGATGGACATCTTCGATGGCGGTCAGCTGCAGGAAATTTCCGACACGGCCCGTGAGATCCTGACGATCCGCAACCTGCATGCCATCCAGGACCAGGCCGACCTGCGCAAGCGCGCGACGAAGCTCGAAAGCGAGAACGAGGAACTGAAGGACGAGAGCCATCGGGACGGCCTGACTGGCGTGCATAATCGCCGCGGCTTCGAAGCCCGGCTGGACAAGGAATTCGAGATGTCCAGTGTCCACCACTGGCCACTCAGCATGATCTTCGTCGACGTCGATCGCTTCAAGCAGATCAACGACAACCACGGGCACCAGACCGGGGACGCGATGTTGCAGGAGGTCGGCACCTTGCTGGCCGACAACGTCCGGGAGCAGGATCTCGTCGCGCGCTACGGCGGCGACGAATTCGTCCTGCTGCTGCCCGGTAGCGACGATCAGGAAGTCGAAGCGGTCGCCAAGCGCCTGGTCGATACCGCGCGCGCCAAGACAGTGCGGGACGGCAACGGCAGCGACGTGTCAATCACGCTGTCGATCGGCGTCGCCACGCAGGGCGACCAGACGCGCTTCGGGTCGACCAAAGAATTCCTGGCGGCGGCGGACGAGGCCCTGTATCACTCGAAACGAAACGGCCGCGACCGGGCGACGACGTACGTCAGCATCAAGGCCGCCTGAAGATCTCTTCGGCCGTTACGGATTTCCCCGAAAGTCGGGGACACTCTGCTTTTTCGGTGCGCTAAGGTTGCATAGCTTAGAAACTTGGCCGAAAAAGCAGAGTGTCCCCCGTCACCTACACGATCTTGCCGCCTAGATCCTCGGCGGCGGTATTCGAGTTGATTCCATAGCGCTTCATTTTTTCCGCGAGCGTCGTCCTGCGGATCTGCAGGTGCCGCGCCGCGTGTGCGATCACGCCATTGCACTGATGCAGCGCGCGGCGAATCAACGCAACCTCGATGTTCTCGAGGTAGGCCTTCAGCGAAACGCTCTCGCTCGGTAAATCGAAATCCTGCGGCTGCGGGCCCGATGCGCGAGTCTCGGCGACGCTCTCGCGATCGCTGTCCCGCAACGGGGCTTTCGCCGTATAACGCGTCGGCAAATTCTGAATATCGACGGTGCCGGCCGGGTACAAAACGCAGAGCCTTTCGATCAGGTTCGACAGCTCACGGATATTACCGGGCCAGTCGTAATGCTTGAGCACCCGGATCGCACCGGGCGTCACGTCGACAGTCTGCAGACCAGAATCGTTGCAGCGTGTGCGAATTCTCTCGACGAGGTCCGGCATGTCGTCGATGCGTTCGCGCAGCGACGGCAACTCGATCGGGAATACATTCAGCCGGTAATACAGGTCCTCGCGGAAATTGCCCTCGCTGATCGCGCCTTCGAGGTCGCGATGGGTCGCGGCGATGATCCGCACGTCGCAGGACCGGCTGCGATTACTGCCGACCCGCTCGTAGACGCGCTCCTGCAGCACGCGCAGTAATTTGACCTGCATCGGCAGACTCATGTCGCCGATCTCGTCGAGGAACAGCGTACCGCCCTCGGCCGCTTCGAAGCGGCCAATGCGTGCCGAGATCGCCCCGGTGAAAGCCCCCTTCTCGTGGCCGAACAGCTCACTTTCCAGCAGGTCCGGCGGAATCGCGCCGCAATTCACCGGCACGAACGGCTGGTTGCTCCGCTGAGACAGGGCATGGATATACCGGGCGGCCCACTCCTTGCCGGTTCCGGACTCGCCGGTGATCAGGACGTTGGTATTGAAACCGGCGACCTGCTCGATCATGCGCCGCACGTGCCCCATGCGGTGACTGCTGCCGGTCGGGTAATAAAGAAATTCGCTGCGGTCTTCCGGCAGGCCTACCTCCGACCCGTCGTCGAGCCCGGCAGTGCCGGCCTCTGCGTCGATGCCGAGCGGCTGGTCGTCGATCGACGCCGGGTTGTTCGAATGATCCATCTGTCCCCCACACACACGCCCTTGACGGAAGCTGCGCGCGGGCTCTCGACAGGGTGATCGACAAGCCTGAAACTCGGACTGCGCGCACAGCCAAACAACAACATTCCCACTCCAATATTATGTAATCTTGCTTCTGAGTCAATAGTTTGTCACTTATTGCTTAACTCGAATCTAGAAAGGAAACCCCTTATTCGGCGAGCCGATTGGCCGCCAACGACGATCATGCAGACATCCGCCAGCAAGCTCCCGGGGCTCGGAACCACGATTTTTACGGTCATGTCGCAGCTCGCCGCGGACTGCGACGCCATCAATTTGTCGCAGGGGTTTCCCGACTTCGAGGCGCCCGACGAACTGCTCGAGCGGGTGCGCCACCATCTCCAGGCCGGCCACAACCAGTACGCGCCGATGGCCGGCATCCCGGAACTCCGGCAGCAGATCGCGGCCAAGACCGAACGCATGTACGCGCGGCGGACCGATGCGGATACAGAAGTCACGGTGACGTCCGGCGCGACCCAGGCGCTGTATACGGCCATCGAGGCTTTCGTCCACCCCGGCGACGAGGTCATCGTGTTCGACCCGGCCTATGACTCGTATGACCCCGCGATCGCGCTGGCCGGTGGTCGGGCCATCCATATCCCGCTGCTGGCGCCGGATTTTCGCGTCGACTGGAACCACGTCGCCGACGCGATCACCGTGCGCACGCGCATGATCGTGCTGAACACGCCCCACAATCCCACCGGCTCGGTGCTGGACGACGACGACCTGCGCGCCCTGGCAGCGCTGGTCGAGTCCACCGATATCCTCCTGCTCGGCGACGAGGTCTACGAGCACATCATCTTCGACGGGCGCACGCATGCGAGCCTGCTGCGCTACCCGGAACTCGCCTGCCGCAGCCTGGTCGTTTCCTCGTTCGGCAAGACCTTCCACATGACCGGCTGGAAGATCGGCTATTGCGTCGCGCCGCCGGACCTGACGGCCGAGTTTCGGCGCGTGCACCAGTTCGTACAGTTCTGCGTCGTGACCCCGATGCAGTTCGCACTGGCGGATTTCCTCGAGACGGAGACGGGTACGAATCACTATCTCGACCTGCCCGCGTTCTACGAGGCCAAACGCAACGCGTTCTGCGAGATGTTGCGGCCGTCGCGATTCGGGTTCACGCCATCGGCCGGCACCTACTTTCAGCTCGTCGACTATTCCGCGATCACGGACGAACCTGACACGGAACTCGCGCGGCGCCTAACGCGCGAGGCAGGCGTCGCGAGCATCCCTGTATCCGTGTTCTACGAATCACCACCGGACCAGCATCTGCTACGATTCTGCTTCGCGAAGGACGCGCAAACCCTGGAACGCGGAACGGAGATACTGTGCGAGATCTGACTATCTCATTGCTGCAGACGGAACTGCACTGGCAGGACCCCGCCGCCAACCGCGCGCACTTCGACGGACTGATCGATGCGATCGACCGCGACGAGGGCATGCCGCACCTGGTTGTGCTGCCCGAGATGTTCTCGACCGGGTTTTCGATGGATGCCGCGCGGCTTGCCGAGCGGATGGACGGCGAGTCGGTGGCGTGGATGGAGCTGGTCGCGAAGGACTACGGCGTGACCCTGTGCGGCAGCCTGATCGTCGAAGACGACGGACGCTACTTCAACCGCCTGATCTGGGCGACGCCGGGTGAAGACGTGCAGTGGTACGACAAACGCCACCTGTTCCGCATGGCGAGAGAGCACGAGCATTATGCGGCGGGCAACGAGCGGCGAGTCTTCAGTCTCGGCGACTGGCGCGTCTGCCCGCTGGTTTGCTATGACCTGCGCTTTCCGGTCTGGAGCCGCGGAATCGACGAATTCGACCTGCTGGTCTTCGTCGCCAACTGGCCTGCGGTGCGACGTTCGGCCTGGAGCACGTTACTACCCGCGCGAGCCGTCGAAAACCTGTGCTACACGGCAGGTCTGAACCGGATCGGCACGGACGGGAATGACATTCGTTACGCTGGCGACAGCGGTGTATTCGATTTTCTCGGTAACAGGCTGGCGGACTGCGGCGAGGCAGAGTGCAACGCGACGGCCATCCTGGACGGCGCGAAACTCGCGCGCTATCGCCAGAAGTTTCCGGCGCATCTCGATGCCGACGAATTCAACATGATCATTTAGTCACGATGAGACGCCTACTCGTTTTTCAACACGTACCGTACGAGATCCTCGGTAACCTCGATCCGTTGTTGCGCGACGCAAGGTTTCGTATTCGCTATATCAACTTCGGCCGGGAGCCCGACGCGCAGCCCGACGTGTCGAAGTACAACGGCCTGATCGTGCTGGGCGGCCCGATGAACTGTGACGAGGCCGACCGCTATCCGCATTTGACGACGGAAATAGCAGCGATCCAGCAGGCGATTCGCGCTGGCATGCCGGTGCTCGGGATCTGCCTCGGCGCGCAGCTGATCGCACGGGCGCTCGGCGGGCGGGTGCGGAAGAACCCGGTCAAGGAGATCGGCTGGTACGAGCTCAATCCGACGGAAGAGGGTTACAAGGATCCGCTGTGTGGCAAGTTCGCCGGCTCGCAGCAGATCTTCCAGTGGCACGGGGACACGTTCGACCTACCCCATGGCGCGGTGCATCTCGCGACTTCGCCGGATTGCGCCAACCAGGCGTTTCGCTTCCAACACAACGTCTATGGATTCCAGTTTCACCTCGAGGTCGACGAGCCGATGATCCTGCGCTGGCTGAGCACGCCGTCGATGGCCCGCGCGGCCGAACAGGCCGGCGGGGCGGAACGCGTCGACGACATCAAACGCCAGACGCACGAGCATATCCGGAACTCCATCGACCTCGGCAACCAGGTCTTTGGCGAATTCATCCACCTGTTCGACCGTCCACCGCGACGCACCACCCTGCCCTCGCGCTGACGCGCATTGCCACCCCGGCGGGGCTAGAATCGGGGCTCGACTTTTATCTCTGGGGACGACCCGTGAACGTGACGCCCGCAGACGCAGCGATTTCGACAACACACAAAGCCGACTTTTCAGTCGAAGGCATGACGTGCGGCGCCTGCGCCACGCGCCTGGAGAAGGCGCTGCAGCGGGCAACGGGCGTGCTCGATGCGGCCGTCAATTTCGCCCTGGAGCGCGCGGCCGTCACGTTCGATGCACGGGCGACATCGATGCTCGATATCGCCGACGTCGTCGGCAAGGCGGGGTTCGGTGTCATGGAAGAAAGCTATTCTTTCGGCGTGGGCGGAATGACCTGCAGCGCGTGCTCGGGCCGCGTCGAAAAAGCATTGCGCGCAGTTTCGGGCGTGACTGCCGCAGACGTCAACATCGGCCTGGAACGCGCCGACGTTCGAGCGCTGGCCGGGGTCGTCCGCGCCGACAAGTTGGCCGAAGCAGTCCGCGCAGCCGGTTTCGAACCGCACATCGCGTCGTCAGCCGAAGAGCAGGCGCGCGCCGATCAGGCGCATCGCGATCGTGAAGAAGCGAAACTGCGGCGCGATCTGAACGTCCTGCGGTTGTCGATCGCGCTGTCGGCGCCGATGGTGCTGCACATGATCCTGAAATTCATGGGCGTCGAGTTCTCGCATCCGCCGGCGCTCGAAGTGCTGCTCGCGACGCCCGTGCAGTTCATCATCGGCGCGCGGTTCTACAAGGCGGCATACAATGCGCTGCGCGCGGGTTCCGCGAACATGGACGTCCTCGTCGTCATGGGTACGACAGCCGCATACCTGTACAGCTGGTATCTGATCGCGACCCTCGGCACCGATGCGCGCGGCCAGCTCTACTTCGAGGCGTCGGCGGTCATCATCACGCTCGTGCTCCTCGGCAAATACATGGAAGCCAGGGCGAAGCGCGGCACCACCGCGGCGATCCGGCAGCTGATGGATCTGCGGCCGCAGACCGCGCGCGTGCGCGACCGCGACGGCTCGGCGACGCAACTACCCGTCGGGGAGGTGCGCTCGGGTGATATCGTCATCATCAAGCCCGGCGAGAACATCCCGGTCGACGGCGTCGTGCTGACCGGGACGAGCGAGACGGACGAATCGCTGATCACCGGCGAAAGCATCCCGGTCACAAAATCCTCCGGGGACCGCGTCACCGGCGGCGCGATCAACGGGACCGGCCTGCTGGAAATTCGCGCAACCAACATCGGCGAAGACTCGACGCTGGCGAAGATCATCCGCCTGGTCGAGAACGCTCAGGCCGGCAAGGCGCCGGTGCAGCGTCTCGTGGACCGGATCTCGTCGATATTCGTGCCGGTTGTCATCGTCATAGCCGGCGTCACATTCTGTGCCTGGTGGCTGACGACTACAGACTTCGAGAGTTCGCTGATCGCAGCGGTAGCGGTGCTCGTCATTGCCTGCCCGTGCGCGCTCGGCCTCGCGACGCCGACAGCGATCATGACCGGTACCGGCGCCGCGGCCCGATCGGGGATCCTGATCAAGGACGTCGAATCCCTCGAGCGTGCGCATCGCATCAGCGCGATCGTTTTCGACAAGACCGGCACGCTGACCGTTGGCCGGCCGTCGATCGCCGCTATGCACGCCGTCGACATCGACACGAACGAGTTGCTGCGACTTGCGGCGGGCATTCAACAGGGCAGCGAACATCCGCTCGCGCGCGCGATCCTGGAGCGCGCCGACGAATTGAACCTCGACCTTCCGCGCGTCGAGGCATTTCAGAGCCTGACCGGTCGCGGCGTCGTCGGCACCGTCGATGGCCGGGAACTCGTCATCGGCAACGAACAGCTGATCGTCGACCGGCAACTGGACCCGTCGGTCGAACTCGAACGCGCCCGGGGGTGGGAAGCGCAGGCGCGAACCGTCGTCTGGGTCGCTGACGCCTCGCGCATCCTCGGCCTGATCGCCATCGCAGACAGCCTGCGGCCGGAGACCCCGGAGGCCGTCGCCGCGCTGCGGGCGCTCGCGATTCGCACGCTGATGCTGTCCGGCGACGCCGAACTGGTCGCGCGAGAAATCGGCAAGCAAGCCGGTGTGGACGAAGCGCGCGGCGGCGTGCAGCCGGAACAGAAAGCCGACGTGGTCAGGGAGTTGTCCTCTGCAGGGCGCGTCGTCGGAATGATCGGCGACGGCATCAACGATGCGCCCGCGCTGGCGGCGGCGGACGTCGGCATCGCCATGGGCAGCGGCACGGATATCGCGATGGAAACCGCGAGCATAACGCTGATGCGGAGTGATCCCCGCCTCGTCGGAGCGGCGATATCGGCGAGCCGCGCGACCTTCTCGAAGATCAAGCAGAATTTGTTCTGGGCATTCATCTACAATGTCATCGGCATCCCGCTCGCGGCGTTCGGCATGCTGACGCCCACGATGGCCGGCGCGGCGATGGCATTGAGCAGCGTCAGTGTCGTCAGCAATTCATTGTTGCTTAAGCGCTGGCGACCCGACTTCGAGTAAGCTCGTGCCTGTTGTCAGGCCGAATGGAGAAATCACGAATGGAAAAAGCAACGATCAAAGTGGAAGGTATGACCTGCGGCGGATGCGTCAAGAGCATCGAGAAGGCGCTGGCCGAGTACGACGGCATCAGCCGAACGATCGCGGACCTTGACGCCGGCACGCTGGCGGTCGAGTTCGATACCAAGTTGATTCAGCGCTCGGCGATTGAGCGCGCCATCTCGGACGCAGGCTTCGACGTTCCGGCGCAATAGTCGCACGAAGACCGTCAACCGGGCGGCCTACAGGATGATGTGTACCGCCTTGACGCGCGTGTAACTCAGCACCTCTTCCAGGCATTCTTCCCGACCGAGGCCGCTGTCTTTCCAGCCGCTGAACCCGGTACCAAGATAGTGCCGGCCGGTGCCGTTGACCCACACCAGACCCGAATCGAGCCGGCGCACCGTTTGCATTGCCCGTTTCAGGTCATTGGTCCAGACGGCGGCCGTCAGACCGAGATCCAGTTCGTTCGCCATCGCGATCACGTCGTCCTCGTCGCGCCACTTGAGAATCGTGAGCACCGGCCCGAATATTTCCTCGCGCGCGACGCGCATCTGCATCGTGACATCGCCGAACACGGTTGGCTCCACCCAGAAGCCGCGGGCGAACTGATCGCCGGCTGGTTTCCCGCCCCCCGCAATCACGGTCGCCCCCTCTTCTTTCGCCGAACCGATGATGTCGAGTATGCGTCGATAGTGCGGCTCCGAGTTGACCGGACCCATGCCGGATTGCGGGTCGAGCGGATCACCGAGTCGAATGCCGGAGACTTGTGCGGCAATGCGTGACACGACGTCGTCATAGATCGACTCGTGCAACATCAACCGAGTCGTTGAGCCGCAGGACTGGCCGGACCAGGCGAAATTCATGCCGGCCACTGCCGCGTCCGCGACCTCGCCCGGATCCGCATCGGGGAAGGCGATGAACGGATTCTTGCCGCCGAGCTCGAGCGAAACGTGTTTAACGGCCACTTCAGCGGCGGATCGCTGGATCGCCATGCCGGTCTGCACGGAACCCGTGAACCCGATACGCGGCACCTGCGGATGCCTGACGATCGCGTCGCCCACGACCATGCCGACGCCCGACACGAAATTGACGAGGCCGGGCGGCAGGATTTCGTGACAGATCTCTGCCATGACTTTCGCCGACAACGGGCTCTGGTCCGGCGACTTGAGAACGACGCCGTTGCCGGCGATCAGCGGCGCACCGAGGTGTGCCGCGGCGAACAGGAACGGGTGATTGAACGGAACGATTCGACCGACGACGCCATACGGCTCGCGCATCGTGAAGTGAATGTTCTCCGGCGTCGCCGGCACGCTCTCGCCCTTGATCTCCATGCCGAGGCCCGCGACGAAATTCAGGTAGGCCGCCGCGAGGTCGAGATCGCGTCCGAGGCTGGCGATCGTGTTGCCGGTATCCGCCGCTTCGAGTTCGAGCACATCCGTGCGTGCACGGATGGCGTCGGCCAGTTTGCGCAGTATCGCGCCGCGCTCGAACACATGCGTCGCGGCCCACGCCGGCTGCGCCGCCCGCGCTGCCTGCACGGCGCGATCGACGTCTACGGCGGTCCCGGCCGGCACCCGGCCGTGCACCTCGCCGGTCGCGGGGTCGACCGAGTCCATCCACTCGCCGCTCTCGCTCGCGACGAACTCGCCACCGATATGCATCGGATGGTCTCCGAACTGCCGTGTCCCGTCAGTCATGGCTTCGCCTGATCACCCGGCCGGCGGCTAGGTGTCTTCCTTGACCGGCGCCGGCTTCTGCGAGTGCGCATAGTTCTCGAGGCTCGACAAGCCTACCGGCGTCCAGACCTCGGGCGCATCGAAGTACTTCGCATAATTCTTCTCGGCGTAATCCACGACGACGCGCGGCAGTACGTCGCCCGGATGATCACAGGTCCCCATGAAGGCCGCGTACTGACAATTTCCCGGTGCCTGCCCCATCAACATCCACGGCAGCCACGGCGTGATGCGATTCCAGGTGCCGCGATAGTCGAGACTCGTGATGTCAGGGTTCTGCATGTCCGCGGCTTTCACGTGATGGGCGAAGAACTCGGAGACCTGCGCGATCTCGCCCGATGACTCCCGTGGCCACTTGTCTGGCTGCAGTGCATTCGGATAGGCGAGATGAATGTGCATCTCCATCTCGAGCCAATCGCCGTTCTGTACCCACGGCAGGATGAACGGGGCGCGCTTCGGCGGCTCCTTCTGCTGGTCGAGTCCGCCGAATTCCGGGGGCGCCGGGAAGAAGGGCTCGATCAGGTAGTTGTAGGGATCGTTGTCGACATGAACGACCTTGACGGTCTCGTCGATGTACGGGTTGTGCCACTCCTGCATGACTTCGTTACTGCGCAGATCGGTATAAACGATGATCTCGCGACAGATTCGCTCGATGACGCCGTCTTCACGTTCGTTCAAACGAATGACGCCGAATCCCTGCGCCCCGAACAGGTCCTGGATTCGTTCCGTCGGGCGATGCCCCATGACGTAACCCTTGAACCAGAAATACTTCTGCTTGCCGAAGTCGATGTCACTCTGGAGGCGCGCGTAAGCGAGCTGATTGCCGCGACCGGTCAACAGATCCAGATAAGGTCCACGCAGCGCCTCGCCCCCGACAGCCGTCCCGGCCTGCATATGCGCGCCGGCGCGAGCCTTGCTGCCATAGGCGCTGAGCGCCATGCCGAGCGCACCTGCGGCGCCGACGCCGGCGAACCCGGTCAGGAAATCACGTCTGGAGTTCTGCATCGTATTCCACTCGTTCCCAATAACAATTAAAGCTTACACGGCGATCCGCCAACGTCCGCACGACACGCCGCATCCGTTCGGTCGCCGGTCAGTCTGCCGGTTCGGCGGCGTTCGCGGATCGCGCCCGCGCGATGATGATCGCCGCCCAGACAAGTAGTGCGAGATTGGCCGCGCCCACGAACAGAAACGGACCAACCTGGCTGACGTTGTCGAACAGGTACCCGCCGACGAGCGCGACGACAATGATGCCGAGTGCGCCGCACCAGCTCCACATGCCAAGCACGGCGCCACGGCCACGTTCGGGCGCTTCCTTGCCGATTAGCGAGGTTGCTGACAGGTTGGCGAAGATCTCGCCGAGACCGACGAGCCCCGCCGCGACGTACATCTCCGGGCCAATCGGATCGTCGACCACCCACAGCGAGAAGTAACCGATCGCGGCGATGCCCATGGCAACGGTCAGCCCCTTGACCCGGTCGATCCGATCCAGGATGAACCCCGCCAGCGGAGCACCCGGCAGCGCGAACGCCTGGACGATAATGTAAAAGGCGCCGGCCTTGGCCTGTGCCTCCGCGCTCGATAGCCCCTGGTCCATTCCGACCTGGAACAGCCACAGACTGAAAAAACTGGACATCACCGACAGGTCTCCGCGAGAGACGCCCGCCGCTGCGTAGGCGAGCGCGATGCGCGGATTTCGCGCGGCCTTCAGCCCGATCTTGAATGTCGCGAGAAGTGGTTCGCGCTTCCCGAGCTGCTGGGGCGCACCGGGCTTGAGGCCGATTGCAATGACGGCAGCGACGACGAGACAGATGCCCGACATCATCCAGAGCCAGTACTGTCCCGCCTGCGCGGCATCGATGCCGGCCTCCTGCAGCCGCGCCGGGACATTGCGCAACACGGCGAGTATCAACACGAGGCCGAGGCCATTGAAAATAAAGCAAGCGGCGATCATCTTCGCGCGGCATTGCTCCTGGGAATAGTCGTTTGCGACCGACGGCAGCATGACGATGTTGCCCGCCGCACCGGCGGCGAAAATCATGCGAAACATGAACAGCATGAACAAACTGCCGGCCAGCGGGTAAACGAAGTATGCGAGAGCGAGCAAGACGAACGCCGACACATACAATGGCTTGCGGCCGAACTTGTCGGACAGGGCGCCGATCGGCGCCAGCAACACCAGCAGCACGATCTCCTGCAGAAACGTCAGCCGGCCGGCGACCGTGCCCTGCTGTTCGAGCGGTATGCCCATCAACTCGGTGAAGACATACGGTTGGCTGAAGTTGATGAAACTCATCGACGCGATGCCGAAGAAAGAGGCGAAGAACAGCGTCGCGAGATGTTTGCCGGATACGCCCGGCGTGAACCGCAACGGCCCGAACCTGAGGCCGGATTTGTTCTCGTTGTTTTTATCGGTACCCGACGGCGGGGATACGGGCGCGCTCATGGGCAATGCCTTCTTGTCGATCTGGCACCTGATGTTGGGCAAGCGCTCGTCGCGATACAAACCGGCCATGCCCGTACGACCATCCTGTGATCCGCGATCGCTCTCGCCATCTGCATTGCGCACCAAACCTACATTGGGCCGTAGAATAGACGGATAATCCAACGAGGCCCGCATCACGTGAAAGTCATCAAGATCCTCCTGGTCATCGTCCTGGTACTGATTGTCGGCGTGACCGTCGGCTTGTGGAGCTACCTTAAGTTCTCCGGCGACGAGCCGCATTTCGCCGGCACCTGCGAGGCGCTGGATCTCGGCGAGAGCGCGGAAGACATACAGATCGACCGCGAACGCGGTTTCGCCTACCTGTCCCTGATAGACCGGATGTCGCTCGCCAAGGGCGAATCCGCACAGGGCTGGATCGGCCGCCTCGACCTGAATGCGCCCGAACGCAGCGTCGAGCCGGCTCTGATCGATCCGCCGAAGCACTTCCGCCCACACGGCGTCAGCGTATTCGTCGATGCAGCGGGACAGCGCTACCTGTTCGTCATCAATCACCCGGAGAACCGCGGCAGCGAGCCGGAATCAGTGGAGCTGTTCCGCGAGGAACAGCCGGGCAGCTTCCGTCACGTCCGGACGTTCACGGATGCGCTGTTCACGAGCCCGAACGACATCGTCGCCGTCGGGCCCGCACAGTTCTACGTCGCGAATGACAGCAACAGCGGAACGACGCAGCTGGTCTACGTCGACGACGACCAGGTTCGCGCCGTCGCGGACGACATCGCATCCGGCGGCGGTATCAACGTATCGCGCGACGGCGGTACGCTGTACATCGCCGAGACGTCCGGTAAGCGGATTCGGACCATGCGACGCGAACCGGCGACGGGCAACGTAGAGACGATCGACATGATCGACATCGGCACGTCACCCGACAACATCGATGTCGC
>CAZISL010000134.1:0-7663 GCA_964541975.1 uncultured Chromatiaceae bacterium
CGTGGGCCGCGCCTTTAGCTCCGCCGCCGCCCAGGGTGAGGCCGATGCGGGGGCGCGCCGGCGGCGCCGATAACTCGAAATCTTCATCGGCGGCGAACGCACTGGAGAATAGGGGCGAACCCAACAACGTCAGCAGCAGGCCCCCGGCGATCAGGAGGATCGGAGTTCGGGCACCCGGGCGTAACATGCGCGCGGTTGAGTCGTACATCATTGTCTCTTGGTACCGAAAAGCCGAACGTGGGTCAATCAGCAATTTCCGCGCCGCGCGCGGCCAGCCGGTGCCCGGCAGGGGGGTGCGTCAGCATGGTTTGACCGTGAGAGATTGCAGAACCGGTTACACTCTGCGACCTCTTGTGAACCGGGCGCCGCGATAGTGATACGGCGCCCTTCATTTTTGGATCCGAAGATTTGGCCACTGACCTGACAACCGGACCGGTCGCGACACGCCTGCGTCGCCAGGCGACACCTTTCGCGGTGGGCCTGATCGCGCTGATCTCGTTCGACGCGGTCGATCTGTTCTTCGTGTCGCGGCTCGGCGACGAGCCGCTGGCGGCGATCAGCTTCACGTTTCCGATTGTCTGGTTCCTGAGCAGCGTCATCATCGGATTCGAGGCCGGCGCGGCATCCTGTATCTCCCGTGCGGTTGGCCAGAACGACGAGGCGATGGCGCGCCGGCAGACGACGGATACGGCGATGCTCGCGGTCCTCGTCAGTATGTCGATGTGCATGGCCGGACTGATCTTCATGGAACCGATCTTCCGGTTGCTCGGCGCGACCGACGAGCTGATGCCGCTGATCGACGACTACATGGGCATCTGGTTCTTCGCCGAACCGGCGGCGGCGATGATGTGGACATGTCTCGCATCGATGCGCGCGCGTGGCAACGCGTTGCTGGAAGGCAAGATCATTACTACCGCGTCGATCATCAACGCGATTCTGGACCCGATCTTCATCTTCGGCTGGTTCGGATTCCCGCGCATGGAGATTGCCGGCGCCGCCCTGGCGACGCTGGTGGCGAACGTCGTCATGCTGGTCGGCACGCTGGGCTGGCTCCATTTCAAGCTGAACGTCTTCGCGACGCCGTTTACGAAGTTCGCCAACATTCTCGATTCATGGCGCCGCATGCTGCACGTTGGCTTGCCGGCCATCGGCACCAACGCGATCGTGCCGATCGCGAACGGCATCATCGTCGCGATGATCGCGAGTTACGGCATCGACGCCGTCGCGGGATTCGGTATCGCGATGCGCGTCGAGCCGATCTTCCTGATCGTGTTTTATTCGCTGTCGGCGGTCACGAGCCCGTTCATGGGTCAGAACCACGCGGCGCAGCGTTACGACCGGGTTGCCGAAGCGCGCATCGTGATCGGTCGCTTCTGCCTGTTCTTCGGTCTGGCGCTCGCGGCGGTCATGTTGGTCGTCGCCGAACCCATTGCGTCGGTGTTTAGCAAGACGGACGCGATTAAAGTCGTCGCGGTCGATTATTTGCGGATCATGGCGATCAGCTATGGCGGGTATGGGCTGGTCATGGCGACCTGCGCCGCGTTCAATGGTATCGGCAACCCTGGGCCCGGACTCGTGATTTCGATCCTGCGCGTGGTCGTGCTCTTCCTGCAGCTGGCCTTTGCCGGTCAATGGTTGTTCGGGATGCACGGGATCTTTGCGGCGTCGGCGGCGTCGAACATCGTCGTCGCAATTGTCGGTTTTGTCTGGCTGGGGCGCCGGATCCGCGCGGATGGCGAGCCGGAATCGAGCCAGTGAAAATGGTCTAAATAGACCATAAAAGGATCCCGGAGTGACGGAAATTTGCCGGATCCGTACCTGACTCACAGTATAAGTTCATGAATTTACTTAATCTTATGCGATCTACGGGTATTGTGAGCCAAAAAATTGTCGTCCGACGTACGGCGCAGCGTGACGGGGTTGTGGCGAGTGGGGGTGATCCTGCTCGCCTGTCTGCTCGTGCAGCAATGCGTCTCGCGGTATTCGGGCACCGGCGATCGGCCGGCACGGTCTGCTGAAAACCCCGTCAAGTCCCAGAACGAACGGCCGTCCGCACTGTCGTATCCGCGCGCCGGAGATTCTTTCTTCAGCGCTTCCAGCGTAGCGGCAATCGCCGCGTCATTGCCGAAGACGCTCGGTGCTTCGGTCGGCGGCGAACTTCCTGCAAGCGCATCCGTGCCGGTCATCGAACCACGCGCGTCTCATGCGCCACCTGCGAACGCGGTCGATGGCACGGCGGTGAGCGACGTTGCCCCGGTCGAAGCGAGGACCCAACCCCGGGAACTCGACGCGCTCGAGCCGTTTCCGATGCAAGAACCGGCGCCTTTCGTCGATCAATACCTGATCGACGACGGCGCCGACATGGGCGTCGGGTTCAGGAGCACGACCAGCGGCAACGCAGGTCGGCGGTTCGTTGAGGCCGAACTGATCTACTACGATTCGAGCGACGACTTCCTGGGCAGTGAGACCGAGAAGGGTCTGCGAACGCGCTGGCGTCAGGAGACGCTGAACTGGGGCGAGATCGACGCGCAGCTGGTCTTCAGCGATATCGAGTCCGACTTCCTCGGGCGTGACTACCAGAGCGACGAGATCTTCTTCACGCTGCGGCAGACGAATGCGCCGCTCGACAACGGCTGGCTCATGAACAATACGGCGGGTCATCAGCGCACACTGATCGACCCGTTCCTGCATTCCGGATATCGCATCCGGTTGCCGACGTCGCTGTTTCTCGGTGTCAGCATGGCCGTGACGACGGACCTGTCGTCGGGGCAATGGTACATGGGCAAGACCGGTGACAATCTCGGGATCGCCGTACCGCAGTTTCGCGAGAACGGCGGCGAGATCCTGGGCGGATCGTGGCGGCGATCCGTCGCGGGCGATTTCCTGGTCGGCGCGGAGATCGTCGACGTCAAAGGCAACGAGCTCGTCCGCGATCACACGAGCCTGCTGGCCGCCGGACGCTATTCGAGCCCGGACAGCCGCGCGCAACACGATGTGCACCTGCTGACCGATGATGATGCCAACGTCGGCATCTGGGCGGACGGCCGCAACCTGGTCTGGTCGGACCTGGTCATGCGCTACGGCGGTTTCTACCTCGAGCCGCAGCTCGCGTGGATGGACCGGCCGATCGTCAACGATCAATACGGCGCTTACCTGCGAGCCGATAAACGCTCATATGTTTACAACTACTCCATCGGCTATGACTACACGAAGGCTGGTCTGGACGAGAGCTCGATGTTCGAGGCAGAGCACAACTCGCTGTTCGTCAACGGCAACTACCGGCTGAGCCGCCAGCTATCGATCGGCGCGAACGGCAACCTGATGTTCCGCGACTTCAGCTCCACGACCGAGGACAGCCAGGTCGCATGGCGCATCAACAACTTCATCAACTATCGTTTCCCAACCGGCCTCGGGCGATTTGAGTTGTACGCGAGTCAGCTGGACAGCGATTTCATGTCGAACAACAGCGACCTCTATGGCGCACGGGTCAGTTACGACTGGGACCTGCCGCAGGGCTATCGCCTGACGACCGAGGCCCTGGTCGAGGAGCAACGCCGCCTGAGTTTCGACAACAGCAATCAGCGCCTCAGCGTGCTGTTCCGCCAGGACATCGCGAGCAACCTGTCATGGGGCGTCAACACTTCGCTGTATCGCAACGACGACGAGTTACTGAACACGTCGACCGGCTTCGGCATCAACGCAGACGCGCGCTGGCAGTTCCTGCGCGACTGGTACGTCAGCGCCAGCGTGGTGCACAACCAGTCGTTCATAGATCCGGCGGCCAGCAACCTGGTCGGCGGCGAGACGGACTTCCAGACGGATTCAGTGTGGTTGCGCTTCGGCTACGCGCATTCGTCCGGACAAGCTTTCCGCCGCTACGGTCGTAGCTCCGGCGGCGTCGGTGCAGGCAGCATTCGCGGTACGGTGTACTACGACGAGAATCGTGACCTGGTGCGGCAACCCGGTGAGCGCCCGGCGGCCGGCGTCGTCGTCGTGATCGACGGTCGTTACGAAACACGGACCGACGCTCAGGGCCGCTACGAGTTCGATCCGGTCTACCCGGGTCCGCATCGGGTTTCTTTGGTGAGCGCCGACCTGCCGTTGCCGTGGGGTCTCGACGACGAGGCGCCGCAGACCGTCGAGGTCGGCATCAGGCAGACGAGCGACGTCGACTTCGGGCTGGTGGATCTCGGCGGCGGGTGATTGTCGCTGTCGGACGCGCCCGTAGCGGCGTTCCGGCCAAGGACTTCGAGATGTTTTCCTGAGACATGCCGTGAATACATCCCTGTAGGCTCGGTCGCGGCGTCCCTGCCGCGCACGGTCTCAGGAAAACATCTCGAAGTCCTTGTCCTCGCTCGCACCGCTTCTTGGTGCCCGGGGCGTCCTCGTTGATCTCGGCGTTGGTCTGAAATCTCCCGCGCGTCGTTCGTCTAGCACGCCAAAGTCGAGCGGAGGGTCCGGCGATCGTGCGGAGGGAGAGGCGATCGAGAAGTCTGAATACTTTTCTGAGACCGTGGGCGGCAGGGACGCCGCCCTCGAGCCTACACGGACGTATTTACGGCGTGTCTCAGAAAAGTATTCAGACTTCTCGAGTGCCGGTCGTATCTAGGGAGACCCCCAGGACTCGTCATCAATCCTGATCGTCCTCCCCCCGATATCGATCTTGCCGCGAAGCTTCAACGGGTATTCGATTTGCACGCCGCTGCGTCCCGGGTCCTGCTCGAGCGCGAGCAGGATGCTCTCGGTGCGGCCCGGCAATACCGGAAATGACGAAGCGACCAGGCGATGGCGCTTGCCGGCCGCGTCGGTCGCCGTGATCTGACCGAACGCGCGGTCGTATGTTGTGCCGTTGTTGCGTAGTCGGAGCGCCGGCAACCGCAGCGCACCGACCCGCTGTTCGCCCAGGCCCAGGTACTCGATGTCGGGTTTCGCATCGCCGATTGTCACGTAGACCGTGATGGCGTAGCGACCGACGACCGGGAAGCGGATCTCCTGGTTGTCGCCGACGCCTGCCATCTCGGGTTCGCCCGGTTCGATCAGGATCGCGAACTTGCACAGGCCGCTCGGCGCATCTTGGGGTACGTGCACCTCGAAGCGATAGCGCTTCTGGCCGCCTGCCGGAATACGCAGGGTGCGGCGTTCGAGCCTTACCCATGGCCGGCAGCTGTCGTCGAGCAACGCGTCTTCAAAGTACTCGACGCCCTGGATATCGTTCAGCCGCCAGTCCGCCGTGCGCAGTGCGTAGTCGGCGGTATCGTCGTTCGCATTCAGGATCGTGACGGTATCGCGCAGCACCGCGCCGGGTTTGGCGTTTAGCTCAAACTTGCTGGGCGCGATGCCGGCGCCGAAGCCGGCGGCCATGGCGTTACCGCTGGCTGCCGTCAGTCCGATGCAGGCGATGAACTTAACGAGTGATTTCGATTTCATAGACGGGCTCTATAGTGAATCTGTCCGGCGCATTCCCCGCGTCGATCGACAGACGCAGATCCAGGACACCAGCGACGACCGGTCCTTCGATAACGCCCTCGAACAACAGAGCTTCCTGTCCGGGGCTAACACTTCCCGCCAGAAACAGTCCGTTGTTCGGCCAGCTCAACTCGAGGTTGCCGATGCTATGCGTGCCGGGCATGGCCGTCGGCAGCCGCAGATAGATGCGCGCGACCTGGCCGACATAGGGCCTGGTGTCGAGGATGATTTCTACGCCGCTCACGCGTCCGGTCAGTGGCGGCAGGCGGTCGCTCCGATCGCTGAGCAGTGCTTGCACTGAGCGCATTACGTCATGCGGTTGCCAAACGAGATCGAGATCATAAAACGGGCGGGGTGATAGCGAGTCGTCGAGCAGGGCTCGCTGC
This sequence comes from uncultured Chromatiaceae bacterium, assembly GCA_964541975.1. Lineage (GTDB taxonomy): Bacteria > Pseudomonadota > Gammaproteobacteria > Steroidobacterales > SMWD01. Next base: position 5,853 of record CAZISL010000134.1, read on the forward strand.
GCCATGGCGTTTGGCGCCAGCCACAACAAGATCAGGCAACAGGTGGTCGGAGTCAGAAATCTCATAGTTCGGTGATCGTGTAAATCACCCGGCCGGTATACGTGCCGGCAGGATAGATCGTGTCATTGGCATAGCTGAAGGTCAGGTAGTCGATGACGCCGCGCCCGCGGTTCGTTGGTGCGAAGTTGTATTCCAACAGGAACTGATTCGCGGAGTCGTCGAACGTTCCGCTCGGTATGTCGCCGTCGGTCGTCGTCCAGCTGATCTCCGCAAACGGCAGCATGTCGCCGAATTCGTTCGTCAGGCCTGCCGATGAATTCACCGTGACTCGGTAATTGGCCTGGTTTCCCACGCTCAGGCCCAGCAGCGCGATCGGGATCGTCGGCGTCCCGAGCACCGGCGTCCCGTCGCCCGGTTGGACGCCTGCCGGAAATGTGAAACTGACCTCGTCGACCTGACCTGATGGCGGACCGAACAGGCCGCGACGTCGAAGGTCCCCATGTCCGATCTGGATGTAGACGAACGGATTGGTCCGATTGATGCGGATTTCGACCGCATTGGCCGCCCGCGGAGAAAGTATTGCGGCGATCAACGCGACGAATAAGGCGGGCAAATGGCGCATAAAAAAACCCCGGCCAAGCGATCTTAGGTTATCTCGCATGGCCGGGGTAGTGTTCCCGACACTTACAAAACGGTGATCGTGTACGTCGCCCGGCCGTCATAGGTACCGGCGTTGTACACCGACGAGTTGTCGTAGGTGTAGGTCCACGTATCCGTCAGGCTGAAACCGCCCGGTGCGAACGGCGTGATGGTCGTGCCGAAGTCGGGTACCGGGATCGTGCCCGTATCGTTCGCCGTGATATCCGCGAACGGAATCGTATCGGCGCCGCTGGTCAGATTGCCGCCGGTTGCGGCGATGCTGACGCTCGTGGCGTTCGTCGCGAGGTTGACGGTCAGCGCGCCGTCGACACCGTCACCGGTACCGCCCGTTGCCGAGATCGGACCACCCAAACCGGGCTGCACCGGCCCGACGTTCAAGTCATAGTCGACGCGGTCGACGCTGCCGGCAGAGCCGATCTGGAAGTAAACGAAGTTCGGGATCGTGATCCTGAAATCGAGGTTCGCCTGCGCGGTCGTGCCGGCTCCGCCGATCGAGAGCTGCGAGTCGGCGACCGTCAGCGACGGCAGCAACACGAATGCCGACGTGATGGTGATCTTGATGAGCTTGGTGAATTGCATGATTTCCAGTCCTTTCATAGCGCAGCGCCGCATCCCTGCGGTCGCCCGATTGCCATGCCGAGGCTTACAACACACGTCGTCAATTACTTGAGTAATTACTTGGCCAATTAATTGACGACAGCCTGGCGTCTGAAATAAATACTAGGAAGATTCGGTTCGAATTGCCGTGACTGGATTCGCCTTTTCGCCAAATTGCTGTCGAAAAGACGTCCCGTGCCAGTTTATTGGCGCAACTACTTGACAATAACGAGCGTTACGTCAGGTTCGTTATCTTTTCGCGAGAATATCGTCGAGTGTGCCGGCGAGTGTCGGGAACTCGAACTCGAAGCCATGAAACGTGGCTTTCTCCGGCACGACGCGCTGGCCGTTCAACAAGACTTCATCGGCGAACTCGCCGAGTGCGAGCCTTGCGGCGAACGCCGGCATCGGGACCGACGCCGGACGATTCAGAGCCGCGCCGAGTGTGGCGGCGAACTTCCGCTGCGTGACTGCTTCTGGCGCGGTCGCATTGACCGGTCCATTCAGCCCCGGGTAGTCGAGGGCGAACTCGACCAGCCTCACGAGGTCCCTGC